>NZ_SFBY01000378.1:0-15201 GCF_007095505.1 Microcystis sp. M_QC_C_20170808_M3Col | reverse complement strand
AGAAAGGTTTTCAGTGGAGACATTGAGAATCTAAGCTGTCTCGTTGAACAAGGAATTTCCGATAGTGATAGGTCAAGAATCCCCCGTCACAGCGTAGCTTGACGGTGGGAGTATGTCAACAGCTTAAATCAGGTCGAGGTTAGGGAAAAATGAGGATTTTAGTGTTAGCGTGGGAATTTCCACCGCGATTAGTGGGCGGTATCGCCCGTCATGTCGCTGAACTCTATCCCGAAATCGTCAAACTCGGTCATGAAGTCCATTTAATCACGATCGAATTCGGTC
The DNA here is from genome assembly GCF_007095505.1 of Microcystis sp. M_QC_C_20170808_M3Col. Classification (NCBI taxonomy): domain Bacteria; kingdom Bacillati; phylum Cyanobacteriota; class Cyanophyceae; order Chroococcales; family Microcystaceae; genus Microcystis; species Microcystis sp. M_QC_C_20170808_M3Col. Next base: position 14,919 of record NZ_SFBY01000378.1, on the reverse strand, counting down.
AGGCCCCCAGTTACGAACTGGTCGAAGGCATTCACATCCACCGCGTCCCCGTACCCCCCGGCAATGACTTTTTCCATTGGGTGGTCAACATGAATAACAGCATGGGGCAACAGGGCGGCAAACTAATCGCCGAATACGGAAAATTTGACCTTGTTCATGCCCACGATTGGTTAGTAGGGGATGCGGCCATTGCCATGAAACATCTCTTTAAAATACCCCTGATTGCCACTATTCACGCCACGGAATACGGACGTTATAACGGACTGCACACCGACACCCAACGCTATATCGGCAGCAAAGAGGGAACCCTCGTCTATAATGCTTGGCGCATTATCGTCTGCACTGGCTATATGCGTCATGAAGTCCATCGGGCTTTGGGCGCACCCTGGGATAAAATCGATGTGGTTTATAACGGTATTCGGGCCGAGAAAAAGCAAAGAGACCCTAACTTTGATTACCAAGCTTTTCGTCGTCAATATGCCCAAGATCACGAAAAAATCGTCTATTACGTCGGGCGTATGACCTTTGAAAAGGGGGTTTCGGTGTTACTCAACGCTGCCCCAAAAGTCCTCGTCCAGACCGAGGGTCAAACTAAATTTGTCATTATCGGTGGCGGCAATACCGACAAACTCAAACAACAGGCCTGGCATCTCGGTATCTGGCATCATTGTTATTTTACGGGCTTTATGTCCGATGAAAACCTCGATCGCTTCCAAACCGTGGCCGATTGTGCCGTTTTTCCTAGTCTTTACGAACCTTTTGGTATTGTCGCCTTGGAAAGTTTCGCCGCTAGGGTTCCCGTGGTAGTTTCCGATACCTGCGGTTTTCCCGAAGTTGTCCGTCATGGCCAAACGGGAATTGTCACCCGGGTCAATAATCCCGATTCCCTCGCTTGGGGCATTTTAGAGGTTTTAAATCATCCCGAATACGCTCAAAAATTAGTTAATAACGCCTACGAAGACCTAGAAAAACGCTTTCATTGGGCGAATTTAGCCCGTCAAACCGAGACAGTATATGGTTTGGTTGTCCAAGAACGACAACTGGTAGAATGGCGTTAATCAGGGAGCGGTTTTTTAGCCGTCAGCCGTCAGCATTAGGGGTCAGTTTATACCCTAAAATAACAAAGGCACAACTTAACTTCTCTAACTATGACTATGAAAGCAGCTGAAATTATGACCACGGAGGTGGCCAAGATTAAAGGTTCTGAAACCGTTGCCAAAGCAGTACAATTGATGAGAGAAAAGAACATTAGAACTCTCATTGTTGATCGCCGTCACGATGAAGATGCTTACGGAATTATCACTGAAACCGATATTGTCTATAAAGTCGTCGCTTTCGGTCAAGATCCGCAAAAGGTGCGAGTCTATGAAGTGATGAGCAAACCCTGCATCGTGATTAATCCCGACCTCGGGGTTGAATATGTAGCTCGCTTATTTGCTAATACCGGTATTCGTTTCGCACCGGTAATTAAAGGTGATTTACTCGGTGTTATATCTGTTAGTGACATCCTCCATAAAGGTAACGCCGTCGAAAAGCCCCGCAGTCTTGATTTAGAAGCGGAGATTATCAAAGCTAGAGATATTGCCCGGGCAGTATGTGCTGAAAAAGGGGGAAATTCTCCCGATTGTGCCGCAGCTTGGGATATTGTTGAGGAATTACAGGCAGAATTGGCACACCAACGCGCTAAAAAACCGGAAAAAACCTATTTTGAGGAATACTGTCAAGAAAATCCCGATGCTTTTGAAGCTCGTATTTATGACACCTAATCTCCATGGGTTTGAGGTATCGGAGAATACCTCAAACGTTTTAATCCGGCAAAAGTAGTGTATAAAGGTTTTATTTACTAATAATCGAGGAAAAACTATGGCTGATCTATTTGTCATCGCCTATGAGGACGAATTTAAAGCAGAAGAAGTTCGTTTAACTTTGGCTAAACTGCAACAGGAACATCTCATCGAGTTAGAAGATGCTGCCGTAGTGGTTAAAAACAAAGATGGCCAGATTAAACTCAAGCAAGCGGTCAATTTAACGGCAGCAGGAGCCGCTAGTGGCAGTTTCTGGGGATTATTAATCGGAATGCTCTTTTTATCCCCTTTATTAGGGGCTGTCCTCGGTGCTGCTGGTGGCGCTTTGGGAGGTGCTTTAACTGATATCGGTGTGGATGACAATTTTATGCGCGAATTGGGAGAAACCCTGCAGCCCAGTACCTCTGCTCTCTTTGTTCTCGTCCAAAAAGTTACCCCCGATAAGGTCCTCGATGAAGTGGCCCCCTACGGAGGTAAAGTGTTACGCACTTCTTTGACCAAAACCGACGAAGCTGAATTACAGAAAGTTCTCGACCAAAGAGGTGTTAAACCCGAAATCGTTTAGCATATGGGTCCATAAAAGCCAGAAAAAGGGAATATATTTCCCTTTTTGCTTTTTTAGGTAATTTATACTAAATCCCTTGAGTATAGGCTACATATCAGGACAGGCACTCATGCAAAAGGGGGAATAGATAATCAGTCTTTAATAACCGGATTTAGTATTATTTAACCTTCAATCCAGGCTATCACCGGGCAACCAATCTTCTATCACCTGCGCGATAGTATAGGGACAAAACTCGGGAAAAATGCTAAGGACTAAACCTGTTTGTCTGGCGGTTTCCCGACGCGCTCTGGTATATTCCTTGTCCAAAATTTGCGCGGGATAACTGCTTAAACTGGGACTATCCTCTAACTTACGACGAATTTGCGATCGCCCATCATTGATGAAATCCAACCAACGGTGAAGTTAACTGGCTGGCGACAACACTGCTTAGGCTTGGCATGGATCATCTGCTGGAGGATGCAATCCAGTTTGTGTCCAAAAACGTCTTGTTTCTCGAATGGAATCGTTTTCTGGATAACGGTTATCATTCAAATCAAGCCGAAGACAAGTTGCACGACCAATCGGCGTAGTTCCTTCTATAACAACGCCTTGACTTAGCCAAACGAAATGCTCTTCCCACTTTTGTTTGCGAGGATTGAACATAGGAACAATCTCCTGAGTATCTGGATCAATGCCAGCTACAAAGTTGTATCGCCTCTCATTGCAACGACGACAGGCAAGTGCGAGATTATCAAGTTCATCAGAACCACCCAAAGATTTTGGAATGACATGATCAACGGTAAATCGATTAGCACTCAGTCGCTCCGGTGAATGACAATACTCACAGATGTATTTAGCCCGTTCTCGAATTGCTTGCTTAAGTTCATGACTGATTGACATTTTGAGCAGCAAGCATCGCATTAATATGGGTAAAAATTCGATCTAACTCCCCAATTGCATCTAACTCAGCAATTTCATCAGGAGTAATTTGATCAGTTTTTTTCTTTTCCAACAAGCTTTCCATTCGCAGTTGAAGGGATTCACTGAATTTGAATAAGCTCCAGTTACCCAGGTTTTCCAGCTGGATTTCATGAATTAGAGAAGATGGCTTGTTAAGAGTTGTAACCACTTGACCTCTATCGTGCTTTCTATAAAGAGAATAATCCTCGTGACCGATATATAGTATAACGCGCTCCAATCAAGGCCGGATAAGGTTTTACAGTTCTTCTATTTGATAGCCTTGGCTCTTGGCAATTTCAAGGATTGGACTAATGTTATCAATTCCCCACTGGTTGCAAACGGCAATGGTTTCGCCCTCTCCAGTTTTGAGTAATTGTTCCTCATTTAAGAAATAGCGTTTTGCGCCTCCTTTAGACTCTGCTTTTTCTAGCAGAGCTACAACACCAAAATTCCGACAAATCGCATCAGGAAAAACTTGACGTAATTGCTCAAAGGTTGTATTCGGGTGAGTCTGCAGATAATGAGCAACGATAGCCAGGACAAGCTGGCGCTTATTATAGACTTTCCCAAGAAACTGATATTTTGTCTTGTCTTTGCTAGAACTGGCAGCAGCTCGTTGAGCCGATGCTTGCTCTCGCACTTTCACCTGATATTCCTCCGCTTCTGGCAAGGGGATTATCTGCTCAATATCAAGCAGAAGCTCTTCACCAAGTCTATAAGGCTGTAGACGAACGCAGCGAATATCACTATCGCGCTTATTGAGCCACATCACTGATGTAGTCAGTTCTTTAGAAAAATTAGCAGCGGCGAGGACGATTCTGACATCTTTGGGAAATTGTTCTTCCAAGGAATCACTCCAACCCAAAAAATTGAGGATTTCTTCTTCAGCGCTTTTATCAATGCAGCGTTTGTCTAGATATTGCTGGTGGATTTCAACAGCCCTTTTGAAGGTTAGTGTAGAAACCATAGCACCGTAACGCAGCGCTTGCAATTCCATATGAGCGCCTGTTTCATCTCTTTTAAGTTCGACAACTACCAAATTTGCTTGCTTATCAATGCCGAGCAGGTCAATCCTTCTAGCTCCCTCAGTCCACTCTGAGAACTCTTCAGCAATAACCAATGTATCCAGAGAGATGACCGTAATTTTATCCCTTAACGCCGCTTGAAGATCATTACGCTCTTGAATCCCTTCTGCTCCAAACTGAGTGCTCTTAACCTCAGTAAGTTGCTTGTCCTTAAAAGTGTAGATGGGCATAGGCTCTACTAAAGATAGAAAACTGCTGCTATTGAGGGGCAGGACGAAAGCCAGCTAACTACATATTATACGAAAACTTTCTATATAACACTCTCTGGGGTAACGATGTGGGTCAACTTTCTGTATATCACCCTGTCATACAACATATATACTAATTTGTCAATAACCTATTTGGTATCTCTCTTGTGACGCTTCACGGGTAAGAATTACAGGTATTTTGGCTAATTCGCTCTAATCCATACTGGGTAATGATTTTGGGAAAGATACCAAATGGACTCTATAGAGAAAGACATTGCTGCGATATTTGTCAATTGTTTTCGATCTAGAGCGAACTAATCAATTAAGTCTTTTGCCAGATAAGAATTTAGTCGATTTATGCCGCCCGATCGAACCATACCAAGTAACGAAGAACCGTTATAGCTTTGGTGCTTGAGCAAATACGTTCACCGAGAATCACTTTAGTTAGAGTGAGATAAGATTAACTCTTAATTCCTCACCCTAACTACTAGGAAAAACCGGCAATTAAATTACGCACCTTCCCGTAATTTATCCAAAACCGATCGATCTTCTAGAGTAGAAGTATCACCAGAAATCTCTTGACCTGATGCTAAAGTTCGCAAGAGACGACGCATAATTTTACCCGATCGCGTTTTTGGCAGCACATCGGTAAAACGGATTTCTCCCGGTCGAGCAATAATGCCAATTTCCTTGACAACGTGATCCTTTAATGCTTGCGCTAACTCCGGACTCGCTTCATAATGCCCCTCGAGAGTCACAAAAGCATAGACTTCTTCCCCTTTAATTTCATCCGGTCGTCCCACTACAGCCGCCTCCGCTACCGCGGGATGAGATACTAAAGCTGATTCGATCTCCATTGTCCCTAAACGGTGGCCAGAAACGCTCATCACGTCATCGACGCGCCCCATTACCCAGAAATAACCGTCTTCGTCCTGACGACTACCATCCCCGGCAAAATAGAGATATTGGCCATTTTTGGGGGCGATATGTTCCCAGTAGGTATTGCGGAAGCGATCGGGATTTTTATAGACTGTTCGCATCATACCGGGCCAGGGATATTTGACCACCAGATAACCCCCCTCATTCGCGTGGGTGGGATTGCCCTCTAAGTCCACCACTTCGGCGATAATACCGGGAAAAGGTAGGGTTGCTGACCCCGGTTTGGTGGCAATTGCCCCGGGTAAGGGAGTAATCATAATCCCCCCGGTTTCCGTTTGCCACCAAGTATCGACAATCGGACATTTTTCCTTACCGATAACCCGGTGATACCACATCCACGCTTCCGGGTTAATCGGTTCTCCCACAGTTCCCAGTAAGCGCAAAGAGGATAAATCCCGGCTATTGGGGATATCTTCACCCATTTTGATAAAAGCGCGGATGGCAGTGGGGGCAGTATAAAAGATATTAACCCGATATTTCTCGATTACATCCCAAAAACAGCCTAAATTAGAGGGACGGGGAACCCCTTCATACATTACCGTGGTTGCACCATTGGAAAGCGGTCCGTAAACGATATAACTATGGCCGGTAATCCAACCCACATCGGCAGTACACCAGTAAACATCGGTGTCTTTCAGGTCAAAAATCCATTTGCTGGTGATATGGGTGTAGAGATTATAACCGCCGGTGGTGTGGACGACTCCTTTCGGTTTGCCGGTGGAACCACTGGTGTAGAGGATAAATAACATATCTTCGCTATCCATGGGTTCGGCCGGACAGTTAGCAGATACCTGTTTTTGTAGATCATGCCACCAGTAATCGCGATCGGCAACCATATTGATGGGTTCCTTGCTGCGCTGAACAACGAGAACTTTTTCCACACTGGGGGCGCTATTATCGGCTAGAGCCAGATCTACCTGTTCCTTGAGGGCAACTACTTTATCCTTGCGGAAACCACCATCGGCAGTGATTACCACCTTAGCAGCCGCATCATTAAGACGATCGCGCAAAGCATCGGCACTAAATCCCCCAAAAACTACACTGTGGGGCGCGCCAATTCTGGCACAGGCTAACATAGCGATCGCTGCTTCGGGAATCATCGGCATATAAATTCCGACCACATCGCCTTTTTTTACGCCTAATTCCTTTAAAGCGTTGGCAAATTGACAGACTTCTCGGTGTAGCTGTTCGTAGGTAATGGTGCGACTGTCTCCCGGTTCTCCTTCCCAGATAATGGCAGCTTTATTGCGTCTCCATGTCGTGAGATGTCTGTCAATACAGTTGTAACAAATATTAATCTTGCCGTTGACGAACCATTTAGCAAAGGGGGGCTGCCAGTCAAGAATCTCTGACCATTTTTCAAACCAATGTAATTCTTTTTCGGCTAATTGGGCCCAAAAAGCCGGGGGATCGGCCTTGGCTTTGGCGTAGAGTTGCTGGTATTCTTCAAAGCTTTTAATTGTGGCATTCTGAGAAAATTCGGCACTGGGAGGAAACAGCCGATTTTCCTGTAGAATCGATTCGATCGCTATTTCTGTCATACTGGCAAACGAAATAAATTATCTTGCGATCCAGATTACCTTTTTCGGTTCCCCCCGTAACCTTGGCAAGCAATTCTTTAAGGCTATTTTAGGATTACTCGATCCCCAACTAGCGATCGCAATTTGGACCCAAGTGTTACAGAGTTTAAAGTTATGTCACCGATCGAGCGATGAACAGATCGCTGTAAGGTAAACTAACCGATAAACCCGAAATTTAACATGGAGAACACTCGGTAAGGAGTCATAATTCAATGTCTCATAGCGTTAAAATTTACGATACCTGTATCGGTTGCACCCAATGCGTTCGGGCTTGTCCCCTCGACGTGCTGGAAATGGTTCCCTGGGATGGCTGTAAAGCTGCCCAGATTGCCTCCTCCCCCCGCACTGAAGACTGTATTGGTTGTAAACGTTGCGAAACGGCTTGTCCGACGGATTTCCTAAGCATTCGGGTTTATCTCGGAGCAGAAACCACCCGCAGTATGGGTCTAGCCTACTAGGCCTGGCAATCATTCTGTGTTTAATATTTAGCGAAAACTAATCTTGTTAAGAGGACTAACCAGTCCTCTTTTTTTGTTATACTCCCTTCGCTAGTTCAAACCTTAGTTAGGTAATTCCCCAAAAAGTTGACGATATTTTTGCAATTTTGCTTCCATTTCTACTAACTGCTGATTGGCCTGTTCAGCCCGTTGGCGTTCATTTTCAGCCCGTTGGCGTTCATTTTCAGCCCGTTGCTTTTCCTGTTCCAGTAGTTGATTAATTTCGCTGTAGGACGAGAATTGAGTACCATCAGGACGATAAATTTTTAACTCGTCGGTTAAGTCAAAACGAATGCCTAAACGGGGACTCACCCAATTATTAACCTCACTAACACTGTCTAAACTGTCACCAATTCGCTGCCAAGCTTCTAGACTATTATCATCGGGATCATAGACGTAGTATTCTTGGACTCCATAGCGATCATAAAATAGCAATTTTTTGGCCATTTCGATGGAGGTGTTACTGGGAGAAAGAATCTCAAAGACGACTTGAGGAGCAAGATTATCCTCTTGCCATTGTTTGTAGGAACCTCGATCGCCTTTCGGTCTGCCAAATACTACCATCGTATCAGGAGCAGCGGCAATTTTTGGCTGGCCTTGCACGGGATACCATAACAGCTCCCCCGCTACAAATACCTGGGGAGCATCGATATATAACCAGTCGAGATTCTGCTTAATCGTTACTATCCAGTGGAATTGTTTAGTATTATCTGCCATCGGTTTACCATCGCTCTCAGGATAGATAATCTCGGTTTTGTTAACTTGACTAACCATGGGGAATACCTGCCGAAATCATTGGGCTATTTTCATTATATAATAACTTTAAACTAAGTAAGGAAAAAACTCACCTTGATTTTAGAAATACAACAGGTTAATTTAGCGGTAAGACGAGGAAGTGCTTATCTATTAGAAGATATTACTTTTAGCGTCAAGCAAGGAGAAAAGTTAGCTATTGTCGGAGCATCTGGGGCAGGAAAAACGACTATTTTGCGCTTGTTAAATCGTTTGCAAGAACCCAGCACGGGAAATATTTATTTTCAAGGTAAATCGATTAAGGAAATACCAGTTATTTCCCTGCGACAACAGATAGTTTTATTGCTCCAAGAATCGAAGTTATTAGGAATGACTGTTCGAGATGCCCTCGCTTATCCTTTGCAATTTAAAAAACTTACCCCTGCTGAAATTAATCAGAGAATTGACCGTTGGACATCCCTATTAAAAATTCCCGAACAGTGGTTTGAGCGCGGGGAGTTAGAATTATCTTTAGGACAAAGACAATTGGTGGCAATTACCAGAGCCTTGCTGTTAGAACCGAGCATACTGTTATTAGATGAACCCACCTCTGCTCTGGATACAGGCACGGCCAACAGGTTATTAGAAGTATTAAATAATCAAAGTTCAATGACGATAATTATGGTCAATCATCAACTAGATTTTTTAGAGGAATTTGCCGAGCGAGTCATTTATCTAGAAGCGGGAAAAATCAGGTCAGATTGCCTCGCCAATCAATTAGATTGGTTAGGGCTAAAAACTCAGTTAATTGATTTAGAAAAATCTCGACAAAGTGACAACTGGTAAGATTAACTTAAAATTGCCGCACCCTCCTGAAAAACTAATAATTCTCCTGCATTAATCGCTGTCCAAACTTCATTATCAGTTAAGGGAGTAGTGGCAATAATTGCTACTTGATCGCTCGGACGAGCTAAAGCTTGAAAATCAACGCTAACATCTTCATCGATTAAATGAGCGGCGGCAAAAGGATACTGACGGATTATATAGCTTAATTTCGTCGAACAATGGGCAAAAAAATGTTCACCATCGGATAAAAGATAATTAAAAATTCCTTGACAAGCGATAGAGTTTGTGATAGTTTTTAGGACTTGATAAAGTTGTTCTAGGGAAGGTTTGCCCTGGGGAAAAGTCTCTCGCAGGGTATTAAGAATTAAACAGAAAGCTTTTTCTGAATCCGTGTCCCCAACCGGTTGATAAAAATCTCCCGCAGGAGGTGAGAAATTTTCTAAATGACCATTATGAGCAAAAACCCAATATTTTCCCCACAATTCACGCCGAAAAGGATGACAGTTTTCTAGTTTAATTTCTCCTTGGGTAGCTTTGCGAATATGGGCGATAACATTGGTAGAATGGATGGGATAGTTTTTAATTAATGCCGCAATGGGAGAAGCGATCGAGGGTTTAACATCAATAAAAATTCGACAACCTAAACCTTCAAAAAAAGCGATTCCCCAACCGTCTCGATGTTCGTCGGTTTTTCCTCCCCGCGCACAAAATCCCTCGAAGGAAAAACAGATATCCGTGGGGACATTACAATTCATGCCTAGAAGTTGACACATAGTTGCTTGAGTTTGAACATCAGATGCCGGCACAATTACTGCCAGTAGCCGTGACAGGAGACAGGAGAATTTTTTCCAGCTGCCTCTTGCCTATCCTAGCTAAGAAATTAATCTGGCACTACTGCTAATTAGGGTTTACTGAAAAAGTTTCTTGGTGGGTGTGGGGTTTTACCGATTTTCAGAAGGTTTTTAGATTTATTCAGTAAACCCCAATTAAATCAATCTCTGAAAGACAAAAAAGGCAAAAAATCAGATTTATAGCGATAAAATAACTATTTTTTGACTAAAAAGGTCATTTATTGGCTGTTACTGTCTTTTATCTTTCCGCATCCCTGTTTTAAACCCCATGAATCCCAATCGGGCGATCGAGATTAATTTTTTGGCCTGCTTATTGGATAAAATAGGAGACTGGGCCATCTAATCAAATCTGTATCCTTAAGGCTATGACAACTATTTCTCGATCGATCCCCCAATCACCCACTAAATCCTCGTCTATCGGCGGCTGGCGCGGTTTGATCGAAGAATATCGCCAATTTCTGCCCGTAAGCAGTAAAACCCCTGTAATTACCCTCCTAGAAGGCAATACACCCCTGATCCCCGCCCCCTATCTCTCAGCACAAATCGGGCGCGATGTCAAGGTTTTTGTCAAATATGATGGTTTAAATCCCACCGGCAGCTTTAAAGACCGGGGCATGACCATGGCCATCTCGAAAGCGAAGGAAGAAGGGGCAAAAGCGGTGATTTGTGCCAGTACCGGCAACACCTCGGCGGCGGCGGCAGCCTATGCAAGAAGGGCCGGGATGCGGGCCTTTGTGATTATCCCCGACGGTTATGTGGCCTTAGGAAAATTAGCCCAAGCTTTATTGTACGGGGCGGAAGTCATCGCTATTAATGGCAACTTCGATGATGCCCTGAAGATTGTCCGCCAACTATCAGAAAATTATCCCGTAACTTTAGTCAATTCCGTCAATCCCTACCGTTTAGAGGGTCAAAAAACGGCGGCTTTCGAGATTGTCGATGTCTTGGGTAATGCCCCCGACTGGTTATGTATTCCCGTGGGTAATGCGGGCAATATTAGCGCCTATTGGATGGGATTCTGTCAGTATCACCAGATAGGCAAATGTGACCGACTGCCGAAGATGATGGGTTTTCAGGCCGCCGGGGCCGCCCCTTTTATCTCCAAACAACCGGTTGACCATCCCGAAACCCTAGCCACGGCTATCCGTATCGGCAACCCCGCTAACTGGGAAAAAGCCTGGGCCGCTAGTCACGCTAGTCAAGGGCAATTTCATGCTGTCAGCGATGAGGAAATATTGGCAGCCTATCGGATTTTAGGGGGCCAAGAGGGGGTTTTCTGTGAACCAGCCAGCGCCGCTTCTGTGGCAGGATTATTAAAAGTGCATCAACAGGTTCCCGATGGGGCCACCGTAGTGTGTGTTTTAACGGGAAATGGACTAAAAGACCCAGATTCGGCGGTAAAACACAGCAATAATCAACTAAAATCTGGGATTGCTCCCGAATTAACCCAAGTGGCTCAAATTATGGGCTTCTAAGCTAACGTTAATTCGGTTAAGCAGTGCTTCTATAAAACGCCCTTAGAACTAGGAATTATACCGGCGCGACGGGGATCGATCGCTATGGCCATACTCATCGCCCGGGCAAAAGCTTTAAAAGTAGCCTCAATAATATGATGGGAATTAATCCCGTCTAATTGGCGAATATGTAGGGTCATTTGACTGTGATTGACCAAAGCAACGAAAAATTCCCGCACTAGCTGAGTATCGTAGGTTCCCACTCTTTGGGTGGGAATTTCTAGACCATAACTGAGGTGGGGGCGACCGGAAAAATCGAGGGCAACTTGCACTAAAGCTTCATCGAGAGGGGCGACAAAATGCCCGAAACGGACGATCCCTTTTTTGTCTCCCAAAGCTTGCAGTAAAGCTTGTCCGAGGGTGATTCCCACGTCTTCATTGGTGTGATGGTCATCAATTTCTAGATCTCCGGTGGCGCGTACATCGAGATCGATCGCAGCGTGGGAGGCGATTTGCTGCAACATATGATCAAGAAAGGGAATTCCTGTCTGGGCGCGACAATTGCCGCTACCATCAAGATCGATCGTCACCTGTACATCGGTTTCTTTGGTAGTACGACTAACCGAGGCGCGACGGCAAGGTGAGACAAAAGAATCGGGGATTTGGGAAGTGGAAATCATTTGAGTAAAAATATGGACTAGGGAGATGGGAGTTTTTTTCAGTAATCAGTAAACCTAAAACTCACATCTGATAACTGATAACTGATCACTGATCACTGAAAAGGCCTAACTTTCTGGTTCAGTTTTAGCGGACGCCGGCGGACCGGGGGGCAAAACTTCCTCGCTGACGGGTTGAGGATTTTGGCTAGTGGGGGGACCGGCGGGGGAACCCTCCGGCTGATTGAGAGCGGGGGTTTGTGGAGGAGTTTCTGGGGCTTTTTCTTCGATTATCGCTTCTTTGGGCGTTTCTGGCTGGGTTTGGGGTGGATTTGTCCCTGTAGCTGCGGGGGGCTTGACGTTATCCGGTTGGGGGCTAACGGGGGGTTGCGGCGGTTGATTGGGACGAAGCGGGGTTTCAATTGCCGGCGTTACGGGGGGGGAGTTACGGGTATTGAGGTTGCTACCCTCTGGTTTTGGAGGATTAGCGATCGCCCCTGGGCACACTTCCGGGTTAGGGGCAAAACTGACTCGCACCTGATAGATTCTCGACTCACCACTGGGATTATTAAAACGAGTTAAGCGTACTTCCCTAGCCCCCTGTTGATTGAAAATCGGGAAGCCAGCACTTTTAATTAACTGGGGTTCACTGCTGAGGCGGCCTTGGGCATCCACCGTCACCCCATAAACCGCCGTCCCCGCTAATTGACGGGAACAAGCCGTAGCGGGATAATTACCGGTCAAATTGACGGTAGTTATGCCTCTGCTGCCCTGATTGGGCTGATTTAGTTCATTTAAGGCGTTAGGATTAGTTTTTTGGACTCTGGCCAGCCAATCCACCTGATTTCTCATAGCATCCTCGTTACTGGTATTGCTTTTATCCGCCTCCAGGGAGCGCAAACGTTCCTGCATTTCCCACATTAATTGTTGACGACGCTGTTCATCGAGGGGCGATTGACCATTCGGCTCCGGTGTGCGGGCTAGGGAATTGTTTAATTGTTCCTGCGCCTGTTGCGATGCACTAAGGGGCGAATTTCGCAATCTATCTAAAGTTAGATTATTTTGGTAGGGATCGAAGTCAGGCTGGAGCTGCTGGTTATTAGTCTGCCTCGGCAGATTATTATTCTCTGGCAGGGTGGGAACAGAAGGAGGACTAGGTAAACTGGGGGTAGAAGTGGGAAAATTGCGAGGAATCGGTAATCTACCCAGGGATGGGATAGATGCCACGGGAGGAGAATAGATATTGACGGAGGGTAAAGAGGAGAGGGGAGGTAAAGCAGGTAAGGAAGGTAAAGGGGGAAGGGAAGAAACCGAGGGTAAAGGAGGTAAGGTGCTGTTATGGATACCATCCATGGGGGGGAGAGGTGGCAAAGAGGAAGAAGATGAATTGAGGTTAGGCAGTCCGGGTAAGCTGGATAGGGAGGAGTCGAGACTGGGAAGACGTGACTGCTCTAGAGGGTTCAATTCAATCAGATTGACGTTGCGTAAATCCTTTTTTGCCTCCTGCACTGGATTATTGAGGAAATTAGGTAAGATAATCGCTAAAATTAGACCATGAATACCAAGAGAAGCGGCGAACGAGAGATTATTAGAGTTAATTAGTTTATTTTCTTCGGTTTCTAGACCAAAATAGGAGGATGTCATAATTTAGTTAATTGAGCAGAGCCTTGAGGGGAAAAGTTAACTCTATTTTAATCGTCAGGGCGATTTTTTTTCTTGAGGGCGGGGAATTAATTGGTGTCAGTACCCCATCACCCCACCACCCCACACCCCACACCCTGCCACCACCGAAAAACTTTTTCAGCCAACCCTACTTATGCTGTGAGCGGGCCACAGCTTTTAATTTGGGATACAATTCCGAAGGGTCTAACAAAGGGATAAACTCATCGATTGCCGGTTTAAAATTAGCCGGAAAATTCTCCCTCGTTCCATGGCTGTTAGGCGATTTAGGCACTGATTCTAATTCAGGGAATTTGGGCGTTTCTGGGGTTAACTGCGAGAATAATTCCTCCACATTACTCATACCTTTGCGAGGATCATTAAAAAGAGAAGTTTCTAAGTTGAGTAAAGAATCTTTACTCGTGGCTACTGTGCCATTATTATCGGTTTTTCCCGCTTCTGGCTCTGGACAGGGCTGCTCAAGGGTGGGAGAAGGTATATTGATCTGTTCCCGTTTAGGGATAACTGCTGGTTTTTTGCCATTTAACTGGGAATCTAGCAAGTTTTTACAAACCAAGCGCTCGAATTCCCCCGTAAAATGAAAGGTAGGATGGCCGCGACGGTGCCAAATTTTGAGGATTTCCTCCACCGAAATGACTTTGTAACGTCCCTGATAGAGTGCCTCTAAAATCGCCATGCGAATCCAATTTAGCGAATAGATGGGCAACCAGCGATCGATTAATTCTTGCGCTTTATATCCTCTCATTTCAAATCGATATTGGTTGAGTATAGTCGCTATCTGCATGAGGTTGATCTCTGGGTTAATCTCTGTCATAGAATTTACAAAGATAGTGAGCGCAATCGTTATGGCTACTAGGCACTCTGTATATTAAGATTTTATTCGGGTTTTTCCTAGTGGTTTTTCCCTATTCTCCCCACAGTTACCCTTTCGGCGCATCTTCACTCAAGGTCAGTTGACTCCCTAAAATCGGGTTAGCTGAATAGGTAGTGATTCGGTAGTAGTGGTGAGCTATCTTGCTTATCTAGCCTGAGTTGTGTAGAATATTTACTAATAAAAATAATTACTTGACAAATGTCAAGAGTTTGCTTTTTATGATTGCTG
>NZ_SFBY01000377.1:0-12777 GCF_007095505.1 Microcystis sp. M_QC_C_20170808_M3Col | reverse complement strand
TGAACGAAACCCCCTACTATCTGTTGTCAAGGTTCAGTTTTTAGCTTGGTTATCGCTTTTTCCATTGTAGCTTAAAGCCGTCCTCAAAGGACGGGGTTTTAACCCAAATTTTCGATAAACGCCGATAGACTCGCGGACAATTTCTTGGCGCAGGGCTTCGCTGGTAGCCCAGGCGCGGCTTTGTTCAACGGCTTCCACGGCAACCCTGTAGCCTTCTAAGGCAATGTCCCACCAGCCCTGCTTAAAGCCCAAGTTGCCGAGGTTCCGTCCAGTTCTGAGGGTGTCAGCCGGTAAGAGAGTGGGGTTGAGAAAGAAAAGTGCCTCTCGACAAAAGGCGATCGCCCGTTCTAGGTTGGCTACCGGCTCTTGACCCAATTGGGCTTGGGTCTGGTAGGCTGCGCCCAGATTATTGAGGGTTTTGGCTAAATCCCTTTCTAATCCGGGTTGGCGGAAGATGGTGGCGGCTTCGCTGTAGTTGGCGATCGCCCGTTCTAGGTTGGCTACCGGCTCTTGACCCAATTCGGCTTGGGTCCGGTAGGCATTGCCCAGATTAGTCAGGGTTCGGGCTAATTCCCTTTCTAATCCGGGTTGGCGGCGGATGGTGGCGGCTTCGCTGTAGTTGGCGATCGCCCGTTCTAGGTTGGCTACCGGCTCTTGACCCAATTCGGCTTGGGTCCTGTAGGCATTGCCCAGATTATTCAGGGTTCTGGCTAAATCCCTTTCTAATCCGGGTTGGCGGCAGATGGTGGCGGCTTCGGTGTAGTTGGCGATCGCCCGTTCTAGGTTGGCTACCGGCTCTTGACCCAATTGGGCTTGGGTCCTGTAGGCTGTGCCCAGATTATTCAGGGTTAGGGCTAAATCCCTTTCTAATCCGGGTTGGCGGCAGATGGTGGCGGCTTCGGTGTAGTTGGCGATCGCCCGTTCTAGGTTGGCTACCGGCTCTTGACCCAATTGGGCTTGGGTACTGTAGGCTATGCCCAGATTATTGAGGGTTGCGGCTAAATTCCTTTCTAATCCGGGTTGGCGGTAAGTTGTGGCGGCTTCGCTGTAGTTGGCGATCGCCCGTTCTAGGTTGGCTACCGGCTCTTGACCCAATTCGGCTTGGATCTGGTAGGCATTGCCCAGATTAGTCAGGGTTGCGGCTAAATCCCTTTCTAATCCGGGTTGGCGGCGTTCAGTTGTGGCGGCTTCGCTGTAGTTGGCGATCGCCCGTTCTAGGTTGGCTACCGGCTCTTGACCCAATTCGGCTTGGGTGCTGTAGGCATTGCCCAGATTAGTCAGGGTTCGGGCTAAATCCCTTTCTAATCCGGGTTGGCGGCGTTCAGTTGTGGCGCAAAATTCGTATCCATAGATGGCGATGTCCAAGTTAATGCGTGGATTACCTTTAGGAAACTCATGAAAAACATAAGCAAGAGAATAGAATAATCCTCCTAGTTGGTTGGTTTCCTCTGGACTGGCTTGTTCCTTGGTTTGATTTCCCCAAGCACGGAGGAGGTTAAGTAAGTTTTCATCTAAGAGATGGAGGTTATTGTCGAGCAGGGGATAAATTACTTGGCGGTTTCCGCGACTTTCTGCGACGGTTTGCACTAGGGTTTGTAAAAAACTGATGTAGGGGTTTTGATTATCCCTTGGCGCGTCTAAAATTTGCTCTAACTGTTGCGCCATATTCCTCAACCATCCCGCGTTATTATCTTCTCCCTGCTGTTGCAAAAAATCTGCATACTGACCCATCACAGCGACTAAGCCGGCATCAACTAATTCCGCGTTAGCCTGTAATAGCGCTGGTTCTTGACCATTTTCGCACTGGAGTAGTGCCTGGATTAGTGCTAAGTAAGCTTCTATTCTTGCTTCGTTCATGATTGTTTTTAGTAGGGTGCGCTCTTCGATAGCTTAACGCACTGCCCATAGCAGATTAATTAAAGATTTATCAAAAAAGAACTAACTTAGTCGATTTTGCTATAGAATGATAATACTTAGAGTTTATTATTCTGCGACGGGCTATGGGATCAATTGAGCAACTGACAGAAGAGATATTGTCCTTACCTAGTGTATCAAGGGCGCTGCTTGCAGACAAGTTGGTAGAAAGCTTAGAATTCGATACCGATTCAACAATTCAGGCAGTTTGGGTAACTGAAGCAAAAAGACGAAGAGGCGAGGTTCGGGATGGCTCTGTGCAGCCAATTTCGGGGGAAGAAGCTCTGGCTCAAGTTAGACGACTGATTGAGCCATGAGGTATGTATTTCACCCTGAAGCTCTCACTGAATATGCTGAAGCGGTTCAATACTATACAGGGCAACGGGTTGAGGTTGCACAGGCATTTATCAATGCTATCGAGGATACGGTTTATCTTAAATGTCGGGTGAAGACCCTCGGTTTTACCGAAGGGATGAAACAAAGGCCAACAAATAAACTGCGAAGCACAACTAAGAATAAGTCTCAAGTCTCCGAATAAAATCGCTGACAACTTCCGACATAGTGAGTTGAGTGTTAGCTGAATGCTCCGCTAAAGCCTGATATTCTTTTTCAGTTTTTAGTAGGGTGCGCTCTTCGATAGCTTAACGCACCAAGTAGTAGTTAAATTAATGATAGATGTGGTGCGTTACGACGGATTGTTAGATTTAAGTTTGAGCAGAGATTATCGCCGTAAATACGCCCCCTACATTCTACTATAATCAAAGATGTTGATTTATCCTATGAGGTAACAATGTTATCCATTAATCTAGATCGAGAAACCGAGAACTATCTAGCGGACATCATTTCTGAAGAGAATATTAGCTCAGAAGAACTTCTAAAAAAACTCATTTACGAACATTGGCAAAGCTTAAAACCGCGTAAAACTTTATTACAACGCCGGGGAGGTCATCCTCAGCATCTTTTAGAAAATGCTCCACCTGATTTGTCATTGCGAGAAAACCGCAAAAAAGTAGTGGCAGAATATATCCAAAACCATCATCAGCAACATCATTTATGACAAATTATCCCCCAAAAATTATTACAGAATCAATCAACCAATTCTCTAACTTCAAAGCAGGCACACGCTCAAATTCACGAGTATTTGCGGTAACAAGAGTCAGATCAAGCGCTAGAGAATGAGCAGCAATCAGTAAATCATTTGGACCGATTGGGGTTCCTGCTTGCTCCAAATGTTTACGAATTAGGGCATAGTGCTTATCTACAGTTGATTCTAATGGCAAAACTGTCAAGAACTCCAGGATGCGTTCTAGTTGCTGCACCAGACGGGAGGAACCACTTTTAACCACTCCAAATCTTAATTCACACGCCACAATGATGCTCGTACAAACGCTTTCTTCGCCGACATCCACAATATGCTGGAAAACCTGACCTTGGGGATACCTGATCAAATGTGATAGGATGTTAGTATCAAGCAGATATTGATAGGTCATTGGGTGGTACTAAAATGTAATGTCATCAAGGGGAAGCAACCCTTCATCTATATCAGGAAAATTGTCTGTAATGTCTGGCAAAGTAGTCAGCAAAGAAATTAGAGAACCGGAAGAAATCGGCTCAATGATTAAGCGATGACCTTCTTTGCGTAACAAAACCTCTGTGCTTGATAGGGCAAGTTCAGGAGGAATAGTTAAGACTTGCTCTTGTCCACTTGTTAGTAAAGAAACCTGACGTAAGTTTTGCATCTGTTGACCTCTTTGTTAATGATCACCTTACTATAATAGACGCTTCTAAGACAGAATATTCAGTATCTAAAACTTCTACTCCAAAGGTTTCAATATGAAAACGGAGTGCTGATTTCGCATCTTCTAGCGCTTCTTGATATGATTCGCCTTCGCCAATGACAACACCTTCAATACCTAAAGGTTAAGCAATATAGCCATCTAGGTATTTTTCGACAATTATTTTAATGCTTTTCATGATTATTTTTTAAATAAATTTTCCCAATTCATCAAGCAAATCCATCGCCACATCCAGCCAGTCCACAGCACCCTCTGAAGACGGCTCAGGCGTTGCTTCCCTTACCTCTTGGAGATTCGAGGCTAAGGGTTTAAAATTCTCATGATTCTCGCTGGCCTTCTCTGCTAAAAAGACCTTTAATAGCATCGGACGCTCATAGTCCTGCCGATAGTCCCAGACCCAGTTTAACACCGTGATTACCTCCGCTCGCTGTTCCGCTGACCAGCCTTGTTTATCGATATACTGCGCCGTAATTTGCTGACAGTTTTCCCACCGACGGTAAGCTTCCCACAGCGCCGACATAGGTTTCCTCATGGCCAAAGACACCGCGCCGCCTTCTGGGAAATCTTGGCGCAGGTCCGAACTCAACAGAACCCCAGTTAACCAAGCTCCTCCTTCCCCTAACTCGACTAAAATATAGGCTAGGGTTGCCGGATTTAGGTCAATCTTGACCTTAACTTGGCTTAAATCCAACGGTTCTGCACCAGAGTCTTGGGGAACTAATAAAGCTTCCAGTTTACCAAGTTTAGGTAGCACCACATCTGCTGTTGGATTAAGCAGTTGTAGCACCGCTTGAGTATGGTTAGCCGCTGCATGATCCATCTCTATACCATGATCATCCAGATAATGGGTCAACACCGCCGCCGCTAAAGTGTTTTGACGAATCAGTTCCCCAAAAGTTGGGTTAGGGTGAGCCAGGGCCAGTTTATTGGCCCGGTCTTGATCTGCTGCACTCCAGGGAACCCAAACAGAAGAGGATGCTTGTCCGGCGCTGTCCTCCTCCTCCGTTGTGTCGGCGATCGCTAACCACTCCTGAAACTCAGGATCGTTTTCCAATTCGTCATCATCAATCCAGTCCTCTGAAGAATAGAGAGGTTCATTGACATCTGAGGTTGAAGTAGAGATAGACATAATTTTCTAGGGGGGAACAGGGGACATTAGATTAGAAAACGGGTTTCTTCGAGAAACCCGTTTTCTGGGTTAACTTCAGTCTCGCGAGAGAATATCTTCTGCGGAAAAATGTTTTTCGAGCCAAGGACAACACTCTTTATTATAGAATCGGCGAATTGTGGTGTCGTCGCACCCCCACTGTTGTGCCATTTCCTCCCAAGTGAGGGATTCTGGGGGTAAGAGATTTAAGATCACCTGTTGGGCATTAATGTGCCTTAATGCTCTGCTTCGGGGCTGAATCTGTTGGAGTTCTTCTGCACAGGGACCCTCCACTGCTTCTCTGATCTGCTCCCACCAAGCTTGAGACGGCTTAGACTGAATGTTATCTAAAGGATCAATGGTTTGATCTGCATCATTGGGGTTAACTCGGGGATTCGCCCTCAAGCGTTGCTCTTGGGCTTTTCTTTGGGCTACTGTCCTCACCTCGTGATAGATTCTTTTTCTCAGCCACCCTTTAACGGTACACTCTTCACTCTGTTGTCGGTAATGGGGATTAAAGACAGAATCCTTACCCCTGGGGGTTGGTTGGCCTTTTAAGCTCAGGCCAAGATAGCGCCACACCTGGAATTGCGCTTGATTAATGTCCTCTTGCTCAAGTTCCTGTTGATATTGGGTGCTAATCTTCTCTTTAATCCAGGGAGCGGAGATCCAGTTTTTGATTTTAGGATCTAACTTCCTGCCAATGTCATCCTTAAGGTTATGCCAGAGGCGATCGAGTTGCTGCCAAGTTGGGTTATCCTTTGCCCGATAGTAAGGAGATTCGGGTATGACGCACTCATTGCCACTGGGATGACGGTTATCGAGGACAATCCGCAGAAGAGCGCATAAGGGTAGGAGAATCTCTAGCGGTAGGCTGGTTAGCACCCTTGGGGAGTCGAGAAATTGAATGATGTTATCTATAGATTCATAAAAGTGCTTTTCCGCTTGTAACCACTGCTCACTCCCTGATGGGAGAAAGTTAGATTCATTTTCTTCAAGGGGTTTGCTGGTTTCCGGCACAACATTACGGAGTCGTAGCCGCCAGTAGGTTGCCACCTTGACTAGGGGAATAAGCTCGTCGTTCACGGCATTGTCTTTTCCTTAAAATTATTTTTCCCACAACTGCAAAAAGAAGTCTCCTAGCTCTCATTGGTTAAGTAAGCGGACGAAAAGCCGCAAGAACTTAAAGAAAGGAGTTGACTCATGGCAGCATTAATTCTAGCACCGTCGAAGCCAGATTTTTCCTCGGCGATCGGAACTGGTCAAAGATCATTTACTTTACAGGAAAACCTGAAAAAAAACGGTTTTTTTGTCTTCGATAACCCTTGGAGCGATCGCTGGTTGCAAGGTTTACAGGATGTTACCCAAGCAACCCCCGTTATCCAAACTAACGGAGAGATTATCTATCCTATCAAAGCAAATCCTGACGCTATGGGAAAAAGTGACGCACAATCCCTAGGAATTGGGCTTTTACCTCATACAGAATGGTCCTACAAAGCTATCCCTCCTAAATACTTCTGTTTGCGCTGTAAAACTCCGGATCGTTGGGGTGGGGGTGCAACGACTTTGGTTAAGTTTGATGACTTAATGCGTCATTTTACCCTTGAGGAACAACATTTTATGGCGGATCAACTTCAATATTTTATGTCCAAAGACGGCAAAGAAAGCTGTTTTGCACCAATTTGGCAACGAGATGCCGCAATCATCCGCTTTAGCTATAATGTGCTGGTTTATCGGGAATTTAGCCCCGATCTTAATAAACCGGTCGCTTCCGGTCTAGATTCCCGTTTAATGGCTTTATGTGATAAATTTCTGGCACTGTTTGAAGCCTATCACGTTCCGCTCTGTTTGAAAGCAGAACAGATCTTGATCATGGACAATCATACTTGTCTCCATTCTCGCCAATCCTACATTGATCCCAATCGCTCTCTTGAACGGGTAATGTTCGATGTTCCCTAACGGGAAATCGGGGTGAAGCAATGTGATACTAAATCCAGTTGTGATCCCCCACTTTTGTCTATATTGTTGACATTTGAGTTGTGGACAATGGGAAGCACAATAGGTGATATATATAGCCAACCTAAATGAGTTGTGAAAACGCATCAAATCTTTTAGGGTGTAGGGTGTGGGGTGTGGGGTGTGGGGTCTCGGAAGAATAAATAGAAATAATCTCCTGTCTTCTGTCGACCGTCTCCTGTCGACCGTATCCTGACTCCTAACCCCACCAACAAGCTTTTTGCTATCAGCTTAATTTTCTTCCTCCACTTCTGGGGTTGGTTGTGGTAAACGAGCGATAAAATCTTTCATTTTGGGATGATTAAACATTTTCTCCGTGTCTTGCAGAAGACGTTGACCCCAGAGATTTTCCTCTAAAAATTTTAGACTGACATAACGACTATCGCTAGTGAGAGCGGCCTGAGCTAATTTGATGCCCTCCTCGGTTTTACCTTGACTATAAATAGCCACCGCAATAGCTAACTGAGGTTCCGGCTGTTTAGGATCGATTTTCAAAGCGGCGCGCCAATCTTTAAGGGCTGCTTCCTTATTGCCCTGTTCGTATTTAACTAAACCAATATTATTAATAGCAGGCCAAAAATTTTTATCTTGAGTAACAGCTTTTTCGTAAGCTGCAATCGCCGCAGGATATTGGTCTAACTTGAGATAGGAATTACCGAGATCAAAAAGAGCGGGGGAGATATCGGGTTTCATTTGCAAACCCGCTTCAATCTGGGCAATAGCAGACTGGTAATCTTGATTCTGAAAATAGGCACTACCGAGGGAAAATTTAATATTAGCGTGGGCATCGGCGGGAGCAAGGGACAAAGATTGATTTAATGCCTCGATACCGAGTTGCACCTGATTGTCTTGCAGATATAAACTACCGAGAATAAACCAAGTTTGATAGAGATGGGGGGCTAACTGCACCGCTAACTTAGCTCGTCCAAGGGCTGCATCGGTACGGCGAAAACGAGCTAATTGGATGGCATCTTCGGCCATTTCAATTCCCGCTTGTTCCATCTGTTCTAACTCCGGTTCGATGGCGTAGGGGAGTAGCGCTTGGGAAAAAGCCGGCGGGCTGCCAGCGACGAAAAAAATGAGCAAAGAAATGATTAATTGAAGTTTTGGCACAGTTTACCCCCGCGATAGGCCTTTTTTAATCAGTCTATCTCGCTTGGGAGTTGTTGGCTAAAGAAACAACAAAGGCAACTCTAGAGACGTTAGTATATAACCAATTAACTTTTGGCTGATCGATGGCAATAACCGTGTTGGGAAAATCAAATCGCCCCCTATTTTGGATATTCGGACTCATGGCTAGTGGTTTTCTGGCGGTGGGAGTGGTTTCTTATCGCTTGCTGCAAACACCTCCTCCTAGCCTAGAATTGGCGAAAATGACCGTTCCTGCTCGACGGGAAACCCTGGCTGTGGAAATTAAAGCTAGTGGTAGGGTGGAACCAATCCAAAGTGTCAACATTAGCCCGAAAAACCCCGGCCGATTAGTGCGATTATTGGTGGATCAGGGCATGATTGTTAAAAAGGGACAAACCCTCGCCGTCATGGATAATTTAGAGGTGTATGCCCGGGGAATGCAGTCAGAAGCGCATCTACGGGAAGCTCTAGCCAATCTGGAACAGGCTAAACGCAGCATTCCCGAAGATATCCGGCAATTACAAGCCCGATTTTATCAGGCCCAGGCCAGTTATAAGCAATTAGAAGCCCGTTTAGCTCAGGCCAAAGAAAGAATTCCGAAAGATTTAGACCAACTGCAAGCTCAGGTACAAGCGGCCCAATCCCGTTTTCGACTAGCAGAAAATCGGGTTAAACGCAATGAAAATTTAGTCCAGGAAGGTGCGATCGCCCAAGACCAATTTGATGCCGTCCTTAATGAATATCTCAACGCCAAAGCTAATTTAGAGGAATCGATCCGCCGTTTGGAACAAGCAGATAAAACCGCTTCCCCAGAAGTGGCTGGAATTGAGCAGGAAATGATCCGAGCGGCAGCAGCGATCGCAGAAGCGAAATTTGCCCTCGAACAACGCCAAAAAACCCAAGAAACCGAGCTTGCTCGACTAGAATCATCTGTAGCGGCCGCCAGGGCCGATTTAGAGCAAATCAAGATTCAATACCGCGATACGGTCATTACTGCTCCCTTTGATGGCATCGTCACCCAAAAATACGCCACCGAGGGTTCTTTTGTCACTCCCACCACTTCGGCCTCCAGTACCGCTTCCGCCACTTCCACCTCGATTATCGCCCTGGCCTCGGGATTGGAAGTGATTGCTAAAGTGCCGGAAGTAGATGTGGGTTTATTGCAGCGCGGCCAACCAGTGCGAATTGTCGCCGATGCTTTTCCTGAAGAAGTCTTTGAAGGTCGAGTTATTCTCGTGGCTCCCGAAGCGATTATCGAGGATAATGTTACTTCTTTTGAAGTGAGAATCGGTTTGGTGACGGGACGGGACAAACTCAAATCGAAAATGAATGTGGATGTAACTTTTGTCGGCCAGCAGTTAGATAATGCCCTCGTCGTGCCGACTGTCGCCATTGTCACCCGGGAAGGCAAGTCAGGGGTTTTAGTTGCCGATGCCGAAAATAAACCCAGTTTTAAACCCGTTTCGATCGGTTTGGTCTTAGACGATAAAACCCAAATTTTATCAGGTTTGGAAGTCGGAGAAAAGGTCTTTATCGATCTCCCCGAAGGAGCCCAAGATACCTCAAAAACTAATCAAAAATCTAAATAATTTTCTTTAACAAGTATCCCTAAATTGTCTTTTTTATGCTAGGTCAGGATTCGGGAAATGGGGAAATGGGGGAATGGGGGAATGGGGGAATGGGGGAATGGGGGAATGGGGGAATGGGGGAATGGGGGAATGGGGGAATGGGGGAATTCAACTAATACCCCAAAACCCCAAAACCCCAAAACCCTACAACTATCTAACTGATAACTGATAACTGATAACTGATAACTGATATGTTTATCATCGAAAGTTTAAAAATGGCCGTCTCCACCCTAGCGGCCAATAAAGTGCGTAGCGGCCTGACCATGTTAGGGATTATCATCGGTAACGCTTCAGTAGTGGCCATGATCGGTATTGGCCAAGGGGCGCAAACCTTAGCCAATGACCAGTTTGCTAACTTGGGACCCAATACCATTTTTGTGGTGCCAGGGTCGCGACAAGCACGCAATACCACCGTTAATTTACCGAAAACCTTGGTTTTAGCCGATGCTCAGGCGATCGCCGAACAGGTTCCCACTGTCGCTGAAGTCGCCCCGGAAATAAACGCTCGTTTCCTGATTTCCTATCGTAATCGCAACATGACGGCTCTAGTCACGGGAAGCACCCCAGAATACGCTTCTGTCCGCAATTTTACCCTAGAAAAAGGTCGTTTTATCAATAATATCGATCTAGCCCGCAACAAACGGGTAACGGTGATCGGCACTGAAGTGGCAGCGCAACTTTTTCCCACCCAAAATCCCCTCGGTCAACAGCTGCGGATCAAAAATCTCAGTTTTGAGGTGATCGGGATTTTAGAGGCGAAAGGCTCCTTTTTTGGCAATAATCAGGATGAAATGCTGATTATTCCCCTTAGCACCATGAACTCGCAACTGGTGGGCAAAACCGGACCCTACGGTGTCGAGTTGAGTTGGATTAGTCTCACAGCCCGATCGGGGGAGGAAATCCGCGCTGCTAAGTTCCAAATCCAGAATCTCCTGCGTTTACGCCATAAAATCGTGGCTGAGGATGATTTTCGCGTCGAAACTGCTAAACAGATGATCGAAATCTTCGGCACGATTACCCGGGGTCTAACCCTACTTTTGGCTTTAATCGCCGGTATTTCCCTGATTGTCGGTGGTATCGGGGTGATGAATATTATGCTCGTTTCGGTTTCGGAAAGAACTGGGGAAATCGGACTAAGAAAAGCGATCGGAGCCAGAGAACAGGATATTCTCTTACAATTTCTGATTGAATCAACTCTCGTTTCCATCGCCGGCGGTGCGCTTGGTATTCTCGTCGGTGCAGGAGCGATCGTTCTAGTCTCCAGTTTCTCTCCCCTGGCTGCCACTGTTTCCGCCAGCGCCGTCGCCCTGTCTTTGAGTGTTTCCACGGGTATTGGTCTCTTTTTTGGCGTTTTTCCCGCTTATCGTGCCTCTAAATTGCAACCGATTGTCGCCCTCAGAAGTGTCTAATTTTTTAAGGTTTTTCGGGGACGTTTTTGGCAAGGATTGCTTTAATAGCGGCGTTTTTCTAATGTGTGGGACGGATTTGATAATCCCGATAACGACGATAATCATTGAGGATGCGATCGTGATCAAAGCATAAAGGTTGGGGGAATTCCCAGAGATGAAAAATCCCGACTTTTTTGGCATCATCGGCAGCGATCGGTTGGCCTTTTGCCGTGGCGATAAAAACAATACTAATGGTGTGTTGACGTGGATCGCGGTTAGGATCGGAATAGACGTGAAATTGCTCGATTAACTGCACCTGTAAACTGATTTCCTCGTAAGCTTCCCGAATGGCCGCCGTTTCCACTGATTCACCGTAGTCCACGAATCCCCCCGGAATTGCCCAGCCAAAGGGCGGATTTTTTCTCTCAATCAGCAGGATCGGACGGTGGGGCGAGTCGATCAGTTCGATGATAATATCAACAGTGGGGGCAGGATTGCGATAGTTTGTCATTTTTTTCAGTTATCAGTGAACAGTTATCGGTAATCGGTGAATAATTTCAATTAAGACTCATAACCTTGAAATCGAATCCTTTCTAACCAGTAACTGATCAGGGATCGCTAATAAGGAGGAGAATAAAAGTTGTTAGAAAATGCCAAGAAAATTACGGTTATAGGTGGGGGAATTTGGGGGCAAACCCTCGCTAATTTGGCTAGACTTAATCACTTAGCTGTTAGGGTTTGGTCGCGTCATAGTGGGGAAGATTTGGGGGCTATTATAGCAGATACTGAGGTAATTATTTCAGCAGTTTCGATTAAAGGAGTTGCTCCAACGATCAAAAAATTACAGCAATTACAATTAAATTCTCGCATAATTATCGTCACCGCTACTAAAGGATTAGAGCCAATCACCACTCGTACCCCTTTTCATCTGTGGAATCAAGCTTTTCCCGCTAATCCCCTTGTGGTTCTTTCCGGTCCCAATTTAGCTAAAGAAATTAATCAAGGTTTACCCGCTGCGACGGTGGTAGCAAGTTATCTGCAAAAAGCGGCGATATTGTTACAAAAATTATTATCTGGGGAATCTTTTCGGGTTTATCTTAATAGCGATCCCTTGGGGACTGAGTTAGGTGGCACTCTCAAAAATGTCATGGCGATCGCTTCTGGGGTTTGCGATGGTTTACAGTTAGGTACTAATGCCAAATCTGCCCTGTTAACTCGCGCTTTACCGGAAATAGTTCGGGTGGGAACTTGTCTAGGAGGTTGTCAAGAAACTTTCTTCGGTTTATCGGGTTTAGGGGATTTATTAGCTACCTGTAATAGTCCTTTATCTCGCAATTATCAAGTGGGTTATCAATTAGCTTTAGGTTTATCTTTGCCTGAGATTTTAGCAAAGTTAGAGGGAACTGCCGAGGGAATAAATACCACAGAAGTTTTGATGAGAATTGCCCAAGAAAAAAATTTATATGTACCGATTACCTGTCAAGTTGATCGTCTTTTGCGCGGGGAAATTTCTCCCCAAGTTGCCGTTTATGAATTGATGCGTCGCGATTTAAAAGCAGAATTTGATTGAGAGACAAGAGATTTTTCAGTGATCAGTAATCAGTGGGGGGTTGGGGAGTGGGGAGATGATGCCAAGTCATACTGAATCCTAACCCAATGGTAGATGTTGGATTTTGCAGGAGTTCTATTTTTTGTCAAAGATAAGCAAAAATTATCTATTGACTCCACAAGCTTGAGAATATTTAAATTAACATTCC
>NZ_SFBY01000376.1:0-4067 GCF_007095505.1 Microcystis sp. M_QC_C_20170808_M3Col | reverse complement strand
AGACCAGAACAGAGTAAATCTGTTAAGGCAGGTGCGGAACCCCGCAAGGGAAAGAAGCAGAAACCTAAATCGTGAGGTTTGGGAATCACCGTCCGTTTTACGGCGGTGAGGATGTCAACGGCCAAACTTTTGACTAAAAAGTGCCAGCGATTGGAGTGATCGGGGGGAGAATTCAGGGACTTTTTCCCTGAAAATTGGCTAATTGACCCCCTGAAAATCGGTAAAACCCCACACCCTACACCCTACCCCGTCAAGACAGCACCGGAGTCCGAGCATTTGTACTAAATTTTCCGAGACGTGGTGTCAATCCAGTACACTTGTTCAGCTTGAAATCAAAGCTCCTCCACAACTGGAACCGCTGCCGGCAGTGCAACCGTAGCAATAGGAAGCGGTTTGTACCTCTCCAATGAGAGCCAAAGTACCCGCTTGTAATAAATCTGGCAGGGTTAATTTTTGTCCTTGACTGGTGCAAGCGACCAGATCTTCCATCTGATTAAAATCGCAGTCATAGATATTACCCAAATAATCGATCGAAAGCTGATTACGACACATCAAATGCTCGACAGTATCGCCATTAAAATGGTCTTCGAGGAATTGAAGATAGGGTTGATAGAGTTGCCGGTGTTCCAGATGGAAGCGTGTCCTGCCGACGGGTAGGTTAGTGATAGTAAACAGATTGTTAAAAGAAATATTAAAATGTTCTTGCAAGAACTTTTTGTAATCCCGTGTCAGGGATACCTGATCCGGTGTGAGAGAAAAATTCTCTGACTTAGGAATCTGGGGATTATAGACTAAATCCACAATCAAATTCGGCTCTTGAGCGTAGCCGAGACGGTTTAACCATTGTAAAGCGGCGATCGATCGATCATAGACTCCCATACCGCGCATTTTATCCACATTATCGGCAAGATAACAGGGTAAAGAAGCCACCACCCGCAACTGATGGCCAGCGCAATATTCAGGAATATCAGTAAATCCTTTCTCGAAATAAATAGTTAAATTTGAGCGCACAATTACCTCTTTTCCCGCTTTTCTAGAGGTTTCCACAATTGGCTTAAAACCGTAGAGCATTTCCGGAGCGCCGCCGGTCAGATCGACGGTTTTAATTTGGGGAAATCTTTCGATCAGTTCGATAATTTGTTCGCACACTTCTGGAGTCATTTCTTCGGAGCGACCTGGACTAGCTTCCACATGACAATGGCTACAGGCAAGGTTACATCTTTTCCCCAAATTAATTTGCAGAACCGAGATTTTTTGCTTAGTTAAAGGAGTTTTTAGTTTCTCAACAAAAGGAGTCATGGGAGAGTAAACAGTAAACAGTGACCAATCACTAATCAATGATAACTGATAACTGAGGTATCGAACTTGTCTCGACGCTACTTTTTTAACAGCAACCGCCCCCATTATAGTGCCAAGTGGACTCGGTGATGATTATATCTTGGGGAGAGAAACGAGCTAAGTTGCCCGCAGTTTTATCACAGACGGACACTGGTAATCCTTTGGATAAAATATGCCCGACACCATCATCGAAAATTGCTTTCGTACCAGTATAAATAGCAGTTTTGCCCGTAAAAATACAGGCCCCATCTTCGGGAATAGCTACTTTAAAAGCAACGGAATCCAAACTTTCTAATAGGAGCGGCTCGGCTAAATTATAACTCTGACAGTCCAGTAAACGATAGGGACGACGGGCCCGAATTTCTACCTGACCAAAACCAGCAGCGATCAGCTGTTTAATATAATCCTCGTAGGTCAAGGCCCCCGATAGACACATAGCGCGTAAACGCTGATCTTCTTGCAAATGTTCGGGAATGGGACGAGTGGCGATCGGATCGCTCATCAGTAAACGTCCTCCCGGTTTTAAGACGCGAAAAGCTTCCCGTAAAGCTAACTGTAAATCGGCTGGTTTAAAGATATTAAAAAGACAATTCTGCGCCACTACATCGACGGAGGCATCCTCCACCGGCAATTCAAAGGCAGAACCATCTCTAATTTCCACAAAATCGAGACTAAACCAGGGATTTTCCAGCAGCGCTTCGCTGAGATTTCTTTGGGCCGCCCAACGCATTTCTGGCACTGGATCCACCGCAATGACTCCCCCTGGACGACGGGAAAAATAGGCGAATTGCAGTGCTTCTAAACCACCACCCACACCCACATACAAAACCCTGGGAGAATTGCCTAATTCATTGGCCTGCACCGTCGTGCCACAACCATAGTTCATCTCCTGCATAATGGCAGGGATTTTTAACCCCGGTAGTTGCAAAGGACTGCTTTGGACACAACATAGCCCCACTTCGGGAGTTTGGGCTACTTCCCTGTAAAATTTGGCAGTAGCTTCCAGATAAGTCATTTTCATCCTTTAAACTCCTTTTCTCTGATCAATTCAAGGACCGAATTCGCATCCTCACCCAACGCTATCGTAGCATTCGTACTGACCTATAAACGCTTAAAATGCGTCTTAGCTTATCTTGATGCTCCGAGAGATCGAATATAGTCATTTCAATTAAGATTGAGAATAGCAATGCCAGAGTTCATAAGGGTTTAACCAGTCTAGAGTGTATCAGACTTATCTGAAATGACTATAAATTTTCTTCGGCCTGTTGATAAGAGGTTTTGGCACAAGCACGCAGACAGCACTTCCTTAATTAACGCCGGACTGAGGGGAGATTTGCCTTCCAAACCTAACTTTTGGGCTTGTTTTTGCCCAATCTCCTAACTGGGATGCACCCAATATCTGCGTACCGCAACGCAGAAACCTGCGGGATCACTTTCCAGTCTATCTTATTTTCTGTACACCTAGTCGTTACTACCAATATCAATTAACAAGATGATGACTTCTAAATATTCTCCATTTTCCGAAAAACTAAAAATCGCCAATAATTCGACAATCGTAAGCCACAGTACAAGACCATAACCCTTCTAAATTACCACTTAACTTATGGTTTTTTAAAGACAGTGTAAATGGGTCTTCAGCCAGTTTTCTAAGTACATCGAAAATTTTATTTTTTAACTGGGGATTTTTCTTGATTAGCTTCTTAAACGAACGCTTAAACCCTTCACTCTATATTAGATTCATTGTTAATCCTCATTCAAATCAGCAATCAACTCTTCTACGGTTCCGCTTTTGGCTGTTCCAGTAGCGATCGCCTCTTTTAATTCCTGAAAGTTAGCTAAAATTTCTCTTTCTCTTGCTTTAGCTCTATATTGACACAAAATCTCTAACAATGACTCCTGTTCATCCTCTGATAAATTCTCAAAAGATTTGATCATTTCTGGCAAAGTCATCATTTTACCTCTTAACTATTTTCATTATATTTTAATTATTTTCAAAGATGATTTTATGGTAAACATCTGCGATTACTATCTGAATTCCCAAAGAGTTTAAATGAATTATCGTATCAGATTCATAAGCTCTAAAAAACCAATGATCGCCTTCTTTTTGAAAATGTTCAATATAACATTTTTCCTGCGAAATCAATAAATATTCCTGAAAAGTTGCAATGGTTCGATAAGCGCCAAACTTTTCTTCTCTGTCGTAACTTGCCTTTGCAGCAGACAAAACCTCAGCGATTAAAACAGGGTTAATTAAAGTATCTTTGCGTCCTTCTGGATAAGTGAGAGGTTCAGACACCACCATAATATCAGGATAGGTAGCTATTCGACGCTCAGGTATCCATAAACGCTGATCGGTGACAAAAACGGCATAGGGTTGATTGTTTAGGCCAGTATATAAAGCCACTAATAAATTACTAATAATGCGATTATGAGTCGGTGTTCCTCCTGTCATAGCAATAATTTTTCCATCCAGATATTCATGACGAGTTTGGGATGGTATTTCCTGCTCAAAATATTGACTAAGAGTATATTTTTCAGTGAGAGCGGTCATAATGAGGATTGTTTGAGAATAAGCATTTTGCAGCGTTTTTCATTTGTACCCCGTTCCCCAATTCTAACAACAAAAAAGCACCCCCTCGCGGGAGTGCCTTTTCGTTCAGACTAGGAATTAACCATTGATAGCAGGAGCAATCAGAGCCACAGGAGCCTGTTGGCCACTAGCTAAGTCT
>NZ_SFBY01000375.1:0-2939 GCF_007095505.1 Microcystis sp. M_QC_C_20170808_M3Col | reverse complement strand
GGGACTTTTTCCCTGAAAATTAGGTAATTGACCACCTGAAAATGGGTAAAACCCCACACCCCAACCCCCAACCCCCAACCCCCAACCCCCAACCCCCAACCCCCACCGAAAAACTTTTTGCCGCAAACCCTAATTAGGGCAGCCATTCCAGTAAAATTCCTAGGGAGCTATCTTTACGAGCGCGGGAATTTTGGGCTTGAATATCGGCAGCTAAACGTAAATTAGAGGTAATCGCATAACCAACCGAAAGAGTAGTCAATCCCACCTCGTTAGCACCCCCTGGGGAGATAAAACTCTGACTGACGGTGATATCTGCTGCCCCCGTGCGAGAAAGGGCTAATTTGAGCTTTAATCCTAAGTTAAGCCCATCGGTGCTGTAATTTCCTGTCTGAATGTAACGATAGCCCACCATGGGAGCCAGATTGACATAATCACCCAAAGGGAGGAGATAGTATTGTAAATTTGCTCCTATTGCCGTCCTTTTGCCGTTAAAAGCCGTCTGATAATCGCCGCTTAGGGTTAAACTGGTTTGACCGAAAAACACATCTTCTACCCCCAAAATCACGCCACTGGAATTATCGCTAGAAGGAAACTGGGCATACCCTAAACGGATACGAGTGCGAAAACTAGGATCATTGCGAATTTCTTCGGCGATATCGGGTATTTTTTCTAACCAACGCTCTAAAACGGGGCTTTCTTGCCGAATTTTCGGGTCTAAGTCTAACTCCGTTTCTGCCCACACCGGACCAATCGCCCCCCATAATAAAGCAAGAGCGATCGCATTTACAGAACAGCAAGAGAGCTTATACATGATCTGCATTATACCCAAGGAGGCAGGGGACAGGAGGCAGGAGGCAAGAGAAAGAATCTGGCAATAAAGCTTTTAGCTTAACAAATTAGGTTTTAGATTCGGCCTTTGTTATCAGTTATCAGATGTGAGTTTTCAGTTCACTGATTACTGGTTACTGTTTACTTCCCACTTCCCACTCCGACACTCCCCCAAAGGTTACAATTAAAAAAGATAAGATTCCCCGTTATTCTTGAGAGGACGGGGGCAGTAGGAGTAGCAATAGTGGTTAGAATATTAAAACTTTCGCAATTAAGTAGCGCGGAACGGGCAAAACTTCAGAAAAGAGCCGAGTTAGATATTGATAACGCCCTAAAAGTCGCTCAAACGGTCATAGAAACCATCCGCGCACGGGGGGATGCCGGCGTTGTGGACTATGTGCGGCGTTTTGACTACGAAGGTGCGACGGTAGAAAATATCAAAGTCAGCGAGGCAGAATTTGAGCGGGCTTTTCATTTAATTGAACCGGAAGTAAAAACTGCCATTGAACAGGCTTTCCGGAATATTCAAGAGGTACATCGTCGCCAAATGCCGGAAGAAACACAACTGGCAGAAATTGAAACCGGTGTCTTTGCCGGCGAAAAAATCTCTCCTATCCCCAATGTGGGTTTATACGTTCCCCGGGGCCGCGGTGCTTTTCCCTCGATGATGTTAATGTTAACCATCCCGGCAATGGTGGCAGGAGTGGAAAGAGTTGTCGTTTGCACTCCCCCCGATAAACAGGGCAACGTGGAACCCGTTTCTCTGGTGGCGGCGCAGATGGCTGGAGTCAGAGAAATTTATAAATTAGGGGGCGTACAAGCGATCGCCGCTTTAGCTTTGGGAACAAAAAATATCAAAAGGGTTGACAAAATTACAGGTCCGTGCAGCGTCTATGGGGCGGCGGCCAAACGGTTACTGTTCGGCACTGTGGATGTGGGTTTGCCGGCAGGTCCGAGTGAGTCGATAGTTTTGGCCGATGAGTCCACCGATGCCCGTTTAGCGGCCTTGGATTTATTAATTGAAGCGGAACACGGGGCGGATTCGGCGGCTTTATTAGTCACCCACTGTGAAGATGTGGCGATCGCCGCTAGTGAATATGCTCAGGAATACCTGCAAAAACTCCCGGATTGGCGACGGGAATTCTGTGAGGCGGGTTTAGCCGCCTATGGGGGCATAATTTTAACCGATAGTTTGCAGCAATCCCTCGATTTTGTCAATGAGTACGCCCCGGAACATCTAGAGGTTTTAGTTAGTAATCCTTTTGCCATTCTGGGCAAGATTAAAAATGCTGGCGAAATTCTCCTGGGAAATCATACTCCTTCCTCTATGGCTACCTACGCCATCGGAGTCAATGCTGTGCTGCCCACAGGAAGTTTTGCCCGTTCCTATTCGGCGGTTTCGGTTTATGATTTTCTTAAACGCTCCACTTTGGCTTATGTCACCCCTGAAGGCTTTGAAAAGTTAAAAGAAACCACGAAAACTTTAGCCGAGTACGAAGGTTTTCCCGCCCATAAATTAGCAATTCAACACAGGGAAATTTTACTCTAAATAGGGGAAACAGGGAATAACTTAGATATTTAGGCCAGCTTATTTTTTAGATTCAGTACAGCTTGAGTAAATTCCATGATGCAACTCGAAGACTATTTTAACTTTCTCACCCCTAATGATATTCGCTTAAAAGGGACAAGAATTGGCATTGAAACCATTCTCTATGACTATATTTATCATGCCAAAACACCTGAAGAAATTGCTAAAACTTACTCATCTTTGAGCCTAGAACAAGTTTATGCAACAATTCTGTACTATTTGCATGAGCAAGAAGAAATAACCAATTATTTAACCGAATTGTCTAAGGTGTAATCAGTAAGACTGAGGGAAAGTAAGTTCGGTAGCGGTTGACATCTCTCGTTAGTAGGGGCATGGTAGTGACAGCAGCGTGAGCGCCGATGTAGAAATCTGCGGTGAGGATGTCAAGAGTCACGGGTCGCTTGCTTGACATCCTCACCGCCGTAAACGGACGGTGATTCCCAAACCTCACGATTTAGGTTTCTGCTTCTTTCCCTTGCGGGGTTTCGCACCTGCCTTAACAGATTTACTCTGTTCTGGTCTT
>NZ_SFBY01000374.1:0-4307 GCF_007095505.1 Microcystis sp. M_QC_C_20170808_M3Col | reverse complement strand
AATTTAAAAGCAGATTTGGTAAATTCGGCACTTCCTCCTTGATGTTTTTTCTTAAAGTTAGGATACTTAGTACGACCAGCAAAGAAGTTAGTGAAAGCTGTTTGTAAATGTCTTAACCCCTGTTGTAAAGGTACACAGCTTACTTCGTTTAAAAAGTCTAATTCTTCTTGCTTTTTCCAATCAGTTAGCATTGAAGAAGTTTCAGTATATCCTACTCTTTCTTGCTTTTCGTACCATGCTTGTGTTCTGAGATGGAGTGCCTTATTGTAAACTAATCTTACACAGCCCAAGGTGCGTCGCAATAGCGACTCTTGTTCTGGTGTGGGGTAAAATCGAAACGAATAGGCTTTTTCCATGTCTCACATTCTGGCATATATGGTGTAAATGCGCTAG
This sequence comes from Microcystis sp. M_QC_C_20170808_M3Col, assembly GCF_007095505.1. Taxonomy (NCBI): domain Bacteria; kingdom Bacillati; phylum Cyanobacteriota; class Cyanophyceae; order Chroococcales; family Microcystaceae; genus Microcystis; species Microcystis sp. M_QC_C_20170808_M3Col. The sequence goes on along the minus strand of NZ_SFBY01000374.1, from coordinate 3,914 downwards.
TATTTAACGGTAAAGCCAACCTAGAACGACGGGGTTTCAGACCCAAATTTTCGATGATCAGCACAAGCCACCTCCTAATTGAGCTTTTTTATGAAAATTCTGGTCTTAAATGCGGGATCGAGCAGTCAAAAAAGTTGTTTGTACGATTTAGAGTTTCTCCCTGACCATCCTCCGCAACCAATTTGGCAAGCGGGGATCGATTGGACAGTTAACCCTGATTACGGGGTTTTAACGGTAAAAGCTCAGGGAATTAAACAGGAAATTAATCTTTCTAGTCAGGATCGTCCGGCGGGAATTGCTCGGATGTTAGATACCTTAGTCACTGGCGAAACTAAGGTACTGGCTAACCTCGCCGACATTAGTATAGTCGGTCATCGAGTTGTCCATGGTGGCACGGAATATTCCCAGGCCACCATGATCACTCCCCAGGTCAAAGAAACGATTAAAAAGCTGATTCCCCTTGCTCCTAGCCATAATCCCGCTCATTTAGAAGGAATTGAAGCGATCGAGCAAGTTTTCGGCGATGTTCCTCAAGTAGCAGTGTTTGACACCGCTTTTCATCGTTCTATCCCTCCTGAGTCTTCTCTTTATCCCATTCCCTACCAATGGAGTGAACTGGGAATCCGTCGCTATGGGTTCCATGGCACCAGTCATCAGTACTGCTCCCAACGGGCCGCCGAATTGTTAGGAAAACCCCTAGAATCCTTGAAAATGGTGATCTGTCATCTGGGAAATGGCGCTTCCCTATCGGCAGTCAAGGGGGGTAAAAGTATTGATACTACTATGGGATTTACTCCTCTAGACGGATTGATGATGGGAACCCGCAGCGGTTCGATCGATCCAGGGATTCTGATTTATCTAGAGCGAGAATATCAATACAATCCCGATAGTTTAAATAGCTTACTCAATAAAGAATCCGGTTTAAAGGGAATTTCGGGGATTTCTGGCGATATGCGGGCAATTACCACGGCGATGGCCGAAGGCAACGAGAGGGCAAAATTAGCATTTGAGATGTATATTCATCGTCTGAAAAGTTTAATCGGATCGATGATCGCTTCTCTAGAGGGGTTAGATGTCTTGGTATTTACGGCAGGAATCGGCGAAAATTCAGCTTTAGTACGGGAAAAAGCCAGTCAAGGCTGGTCTTTTTTGGGTTTAGAGTTAGATTTGGCTAAAAATGCCGCTCGTCCTCGGGATGAGGATATCGCCAGTGACACATCTAAAGTGCGAGTGATGGTAATTGCTACGGCGGAAGATTGGGCGATCGCACGAGAATGCTGGCATTTATCTCGATAGACCTTACCTTTGGCTATTCTCTTTTGGCTGTTCCGTTGCGGGAATCTCCATAATCGGATGGTTAAGAGCAATCATCAAATGGTCTCCCTCTTGGCTAATACTGCTCGGACTGCTCGCCATTTGGGAGAGGGGATCATTGCGTTCGGAGACGAAGTAGGAACCAACAGCGATCGCCATAGCGGTGAAAATTGCGCCACCATAAACATAATATTGCCGACGACGCTGACCATCGACTTTTCTGAACACCTGTTCTGCCAATCGGTCGCTGGCCATAGTAACCGGTACGGGAATTTGCTTTAAATTAGTTTGTAATCCCAAGAGCTGCCGATAGAGTTTTTTAGCAGCAGCATCATGGTCTAACCAATGCTGAACTAGCTTCCGTTCCTCTACCGTTACTTCGTTATCAATATAGGCGCTAATTAAATCGAAACGATGAGCTTCTTCGTTATCCTCATCTAAGAACAAAATATCCTCGGCTGCGGAGTTGGAATCGCTGTCATCGTGACGTAACAAAGACTTGATCCATTGAACGTCTTCGGGTTGATAATTATTCATGGTTGACCTCGACCAGAAGCGATCGGTATACAATCACTTTTCACCAGCACGGAGCTAGTTAACTTTAACGACTCCTCATTTCGACCGTTAGTGCCGAATCACCACAATTTTATTTAGCCTTCCGTAAAATAGGGCTGTAAAACAGATTGTAATTTAGCGCGAGCGCGAGCAATGCGGGATTTAACAGTTCCTAAAGAAACTCCCGTGATCTCAGCAATTTCTTCGTAGGCCATGCCTTCAATTTCTCGCAGAATAATAGTTGTCCGAAAAGCTTCTGGTAAATCAGCGATCGCAGCCTGTAATTGATCGTAGAATTCGTGGGTGGTGAGATGTTCATCGGGACTGGGGTAATCGGACTCGATATCCCAATCGATTTCGCCATCTTCCACGCGCCGGGGAGCATCGAGGGAAATGGGGTGATTAACCCGCTTGCGTTTCCGCAATTCGTCGTAAAAAAGATTAGTAGCAATGCGACTTAACCAACCGCGGAACTTGAGGGGTTCATGGAGACGGTTAATATTGCGATAGACGCGAATCCAGACCTCTTGAGCCAAATCAGCGCGATCTTGCCAATCGGGAGCCAAATGATAGAGTAATTTATCAACATGAGCCTGATAGCGCCGCAGCAGTTCCGCAAAGGCTGCTCGATCCGGCTGACAGCCTTCCTGACAGCGTGCAATTAGATCGTAGTTGGAGAGTTTGTCAGGGGACACGGGGTTTTGAGACTTTTTGGCCTCAAGTGACCAAGATGCTGGAATCGATTGACTCATGGGATTTCCTCTAAGGATATAAACTCCTCACTCAGAGCTTGAGGACGGGAGAATTCAGTAAAGGTTCCCGAAAGTAAATAATTTTTTTCCCATATTTTGATTCTAACCGATCGGGGCATTCATCTGGGGGAGCAAGTGGGGTGTCGGGTGTGGGGTGTATTTTCAGTGAACAGTAAACAGTAATCAGTGAACTAAAAACTCACATCTGATCACTGATTACTGATAACTGATACAAGCCTGTCTTCTGAATAGCTCTGTAAGTTAGGTTTTTTCCTTAGCGAGAATAAAGACGCTGCCCTCGCTGCCGCGGCCGATGCGGAGATCTTCATCGAGATAGGTGATATCAAGCCAACCTGTTTGTTGGCGATTATTGAAAGAAAAATCGAGGGGAGGAAATTTTTTGCCACTCTCGATCGCTTCAATAAATTCTTGGGGAGAATGATAATTGAGAAGACGTTGCAGACCGAGGATCGAGCGCTCAAATTTGACCATTACCCGACGCTCGGATGTGGGTTCAAAGGTAGCGGAGACGATCACTGCTCCTTCTAACCAAGGTACACCGGTAATTTCAGCGATATTGTAGAGTTTGGCCTTGTTCAGGTCGAGATATTGATAAATTTGCCCTAATTGAAAAAAAGGTAGGCGATCTATTCCCAGAATGTTGCGGCTGCTGGTGAATAGCAAACGCCAATTGCCCCCTAATAGTTGTTTAACTTCGAGGGGATGGGGATGGGGATTGTGATCCTCCAATTGTTCGATCGCCGCTAAAATCCGCACGCGGTCGCTTTCTGTCGCCAGGAGTCCGCGATTTCTACCAGCGATCAATTCTAATAATTTCGCTTTGGCATCCATAGAATCTCCCTTATTTATAAACTGCCTCGACCCGCTAGGTACTCGATCGAGGTTTTTGGTGGTCCCAAGAGGTTCACTTTCGCTGATGATTTCAGAGTTTCAACGGAGTTTTAACCTCGGTGAGCGGCATTTTCAACTGTTGACTTGATTATTTTAACACAGATTAAATGCCGCAGTTTTAAAATTTTTTCATAACCGTAATTAAGTGATCGAAATAGGGAGTAATTGCGTTTTTTTCTGCCTCGCTAAAATACTCTAAACTGTATTGTTTTAAGGCTTCTAACCCCGAAATCATTGCCCCTAATGGTACTTGCAATTCTTGTTGACACTCCCCGCTCTAAAGAGACGGGGATTCTTGGTTCACAGAGATTACTTGCTTAGACAGAATTGCTTCTGAAAAAGTAGAGGTATTCTGTCCCCAAGCGTTTCTTGGATCTAGCC
>NZ_SFBY01000373.1:0-58283 GCF_007095505.1 Microcystis sp. M_QC_C_20170808_M3Col | reverse complement strand
AAGAGCTTTTTGTAAGTTTTTCTTTTCTTCTAAATCTAGGAAATCTTTAGCTGGCATAAGTAGAATTTTTCTCAAGTTACTATTTCTATTTTAGGTGGTTTAAGTGCGTTTTAGCTTACACGACTTCCTGTGTGGAAACGAGGTCTATACTGATAGAATATCCGCAAAATAGTCCTAAAAGTCTTGTCCAATAAGCACTTCAGGATTCCATAAGCAAAAATTATCACACAAAGTCGAGGAGAGCCCCATCTCTTGCCCATCTAACAAATTTACGCAGATCTTCAGAACGGGAACGGGGAGCAAACCGTCGAGGAACTGCTTCACGGGCTTCTGTAAGGCATATGGCAGGAACGTATAAATAAAAAGACTGATCACTGATAGGACTTAATCAGGCAAGGGGTTTAATCTATCCGATAATCAAGTCAACAGCCAAAAAAGCCATCAGCTTTTATTTATCTCGCCATTTTCTAGGCTCCTATGCCCTGATGCCCTGCTAACAGTCTATAATGACTTAAAATCCTTTTGGTGTGAGCAAATGGCTGTCCAACTGCAACAAGCTTTAGTGGTTGCTTCCTATATCTTGAAACAGCGTCTAGCAGGGAAAAAGCGTTTTCCCTTAGTTTTAATGCTAGAACCTCTATTTCGCTGTAATTTAGCCTGTACTGGCTGCGGTAAGATTCAACATCCCCCGGAAATCCTCCGCAATCATCTCACCCCGGCAGAATGTTTCGCAGCGGTGGAAGAATGCGGGGTTCCGGTGGTTTCCATCCCCGGGGGCGAGCCGCTTTTACACCCACAAATCGATGAAATTGTCAAGGGGTTAGTGGACAGAAAAAAATTCGTCTATCTCTGTACCAATGCTCTGTTATTGGAGAAAAGCCTGGATAAATTTACTCCTTCACCCTATCTTACCTTTAGCGTCCATCTGGACGGTTTAAAAGCACATCACGATCGCTGTGTGGATCGAGAGGGAGTATTCGATAAGGCAGTACAAGGGATTAAAGCGGCGAAAGCGAGAGGTTTTCGGGTTACTACTAATACCACGGTTTTTGAAGGCACAGAACCGCGAGAAATGCAGGAATTTTTCGATTTTCTCGCTACTTTGGGCATCGATGGCATGATGATTTCCCCCGGTTACAGTTATGAGTGGGCCCCTGATCAAGACAGTTTCTTGAAACGGGAGCAAACTAGAGCTTTATTCCGAGAAATTCTCTCACCCTGGAAATCAGGGCAGAAAAAGTGGAATTTTAACCATAATCCTCTCTTTCTCGATTTTCTCATCGGTGAACAAGACTATGAATGCACTCCTTGGGGTAGTCCTAGCTATAGTCTTTTAGGATGGCAAAAACCCTGTTATCTGCTCAACGAAGGTCATTACAAAAGCTTTCGGGAACTTTTAGCAGAAACCAATTGGGATAACTACGGTCGGGCCAGTGGCAATCCTCAATGTGCCGATTGTATGGTACATTGCGGCTACGAACCGACCGCGGCCATGGCAGCTTTTAAACTGGCTAATATGGGACGTGCCATGCAGAGTCTCATCGGAGTCTAATCTAAACTGATTCTAACCAGACGGCGGGGACTTGACTAGGGCGATCGGGTAATTGCATCCATCCCATTTCGCACAGACGAATTACCGAACTTAATTTTTCTACCAAAGCGGGATCGAAACGAATCCCGCTATAATTTTGACAGCGCTCTAGGGACTCTCCTAAATCTAGAGCTAGTCGGTCGCCTCGCGGTTGAGTTAATTCCTGAAAATAGGCTGATAATCCTAAAATTCTCGACTCTAGGCTGATTTCTTCCCCTTTTAAGCCGTTGGGAACACCGCTACCATCCCAGTATTCAAACTCATGGTAAATAATCTGTTGAATTGGGGCTAATTCGGGCATAGTGGCGAGTAATTGTGCGCCTAACACCGATCTATCCCGCCAAAATAACGCATTTGCTCCCTCTAACTGACTGGCACGCTGTCTAAAAACTTCGATCGGAGCCTCCGCTAGACCGATGCGGTATAATAAACCGGCTAATCGTAAGCGTCGCAATCTCAGGGTGGGTAAATCGAGCAATTGTCCCAACATTTCCGCTAAAGCGGCCACCTGTAGGGAAGCAAGGGGATTATCAATATCTCTTTCATCGACCTTTTGAGCCATTCTTAGAAAAGCTTGCAGTTTATTAGCGGCCAAATTTTTATTTAAACGGGATGCTTGTCCTTCTAAGTCGCTTAATTCTCGCGTTTGTCTGCTGACGGTGACTAACTGCTGTTGACTGGTTTGCAGATAGGTGACAATGCGAGAGACTACTCCCGTTAAATCCGTGGGAATGGGATTAATATTTTGACTAATTTCCTGCTGTTGTCTGCTTAAATCGGCCGCTAGACTGGGATTATAGGGATGCAGACGCTCAATTAAGATCCTAGCGGCTTTTTCGACTAAATCGCGATCAAATGTCCATAAACCGTAGAATTTTCGCTCCGTGTCTATTTGGGGTTGACTATCGGACCGGTATTCTTCTGGGGATAACTCATGACAGAGTACCATGGAGGCGTAATCGGGGGAAAGAATGATTAAATTCCACTCATTAACCAAACTATCGCTATTATCTAAGTTGACTAGCGAAACATTCTCTAAACTGCCGGTTTTATGCTCAGAAAAACCACTATCGGCCACGGCAGCGATCGCAATATGACGAGAAGAGCGAGCGATATCTAAATAGCGCTCTGCTTCCTGTAAATACCATTTTCCCTGTTGAAAGGTGACTAAGACCAGTGGTTTATTTGTACTATCTGAGCTGCTAGTTTGCAAGATATGATCTTCAAGAGCATGACAGAGGGCCACAAGGGTATTCTTAAAATAGACCCCGTAACTGCTGGGTAATCGTCCCGATGAAGCTATTTTTAACTGTTGTAAGCTGGATTCTACGGTCATAATTTCCGAATATTAGGGGGTTGGGGAAATGGGGAGAAGGGAGAGGGGAGAGGGGAGAATAAATAAAAGCAATCTCCTGTCTCCTGTCTCCTGACGACCGGCTCCTGACTGCCTCAAAGGGGTTTATTCTACCACCCAGGGAGTGATTGCGGGAGTCCAATTAGCTAATTCTGCATCGCTAAACCAGAGACTAACTTCATCTTTGGCGGTATCTGGACCATCGGACCCATGGATAAGATTGCGTCCGACACTAATGCCAAAATCACCGCGAATCGTACCCGGTTCAGCATTGAGGGGATTAGTGGCACCAATAATTTTTCTAGCGGAGGCAATTACTCCTTCTCCTTGCCAAACCATGGCCACCACGGGGGAGGAGGTAATAAAATCGACTAACGAACGGAAAAAGGGTCTTTCCTTATGAACAGCGTAGTGTTTTTCCGCTAATTCGCTAGAAACCTGCATCATTTTCAACCCAACCAGCGTAAAACCTTTAGTTTCAAAGCGTTGAATAATTTCCCCCACCAGATTGCGCTGCACACCGTCGGGTTTAATCATTAAGAAAGTGCGTTCCATACTGCCTCTTAAAATTTAGTCATCGAAAAATTGCGTCCGAAACCCAGATTAACCCGGAATGGCATCCTAGAGAATGGCAGAGTTTTCGCTTAAATTGCTGAGTTAGCTTGCTGTCCGATTTAGGGTTTGCGGCAAAAAGTTTTTCGTGGGTGTAGGGTGTGGGGTGTAGGGTTTTAGGGATTTTCAGGGGGTCAATTACCTAATTTTCAGGGAAAAAGTCCCTGAATTTTCCCCCCAATCACTCCCATCGCTGGCACTTTTGGATTGACAAAAAGTCTAAAAGTCTTATCGAACAATGTTTTTAGATTTATTCAGCAACCTCTAATTAATCTTCTATTAATATAACTTCGGTTGACGGAATTGATAAACATCAGCGATCACCTCTACCAAACCATTAGCAACGGATTCTAATAATCGATCGCCTTTTTCTTTACTTGCATTAGTAGCATCTCCCATCACTCCACTTTTAGTTAATTCCTTAGTTAACCAAGCAAAGGGTAATTTTCCCTCCATAGTTAACAAACTATTTTCTGGCAAACCTTGAGGATATTCTCGGACGGCCCGCTCAATTTTTACCTGTTCTGGCAGTAATGATAACATAATGCTAGTTTCCACATCTCCTGCATGAATACCGTATTCTAATTCATATTCCGAGAATAATGCAGCCGCATTGTGGGGAACTCGCCAAGTGAAAAAAGGAAATACTAAAAAATCGGGATATTGTTGATGAATATCCCTAGCGGCAATTTCCATAACTTGCGGTTGCCCGCCGTGGGAGTTCATTAATACTAACTTGCGAAAACCCGAACGATAGAGACTTTCAGCTATCTCTTGAATGAGGGTTAATAAGGTTGCTGCCGAGAGGGTAATCGTGCCCGGGAAAGACCAATGTTCGTTTGATTTTCCGTAGTAGAGACAGGGTAAAGCGAAAGCGGCGATGTTTGTATCTAATTTCTCGAAAGCTTTGCCTAAAACCCCTAAACTAATGGCAGCATCGACGGCAATAGGTAGATGGGGTCCGTGTTGTTCGATCGCACCGATGGGTTGAATAATTACCACATTTTCCTTATCCGGCATTGAATCTATATCTGTCCAAGTAAGATAGGGAAAATAACGATGTGGGGGAATAAAACCGTGCATCATAATTTTATTGGGGGTGAGGGATTATGGTTAGAGGAAAAATTACTGTTTATGTTGTAATTTTATCACTAATTCTTGGCAAGGTTGCCAATCGTCTTTATATAGCATTTATCTTAATGGTGAGGTACGAATTCTCTGGTTTTAGGGAACAGGCAACAGTAGCCAGTCGTCATCTTTATGAGAGCGGAATTTCCGTTCTGCTTGATTTTCTCGGAATACTGAACAGTCGCTTTGTCAATGCGGGTCGTCTGAAAAGAGCCGGTCAAGAATCTCTCAGTCACGAAACCATCTATCAAATGATCTATCAGAACTATCGAGATTGTGGAGAGCATCAAGAATACCTAGGCGGCCAGACGAGGAAAAAGAAAGAGTCGAAGCGGGGGGAAAAGTAAAAGTAAGCGTGGCGCGATTCCGGAGCGTGGCAGGATTGGCCAAGAACAAAACCGCATCGGAAATCAACCCTTGTCACCGAAAAACTTTTCCAAGAGATTCCCCCTGACAAAAGAAAAACCGACCCTTGTGACAAGGTCAAAGAATTTTGTGGACATCAAGAGTCTCGTGAAGAAACTAGGAGCAGATTTTTATTTTACTACTCCTTATCATTCTTGGGAAAGAGGATTAAACGCAGGGTAAGAGTATCTTAAATCCTTGACAAAATGAACTTTATCTGGTTTTCTTCCCCATACCCCACACTCCAACAAACTTTTTGCCGCAAAGCCTATGTAACCCTAAAGTTTTATTTACCTTCTCCTACTACAGATTGATAAAATCTTTCTAGACTTTCTACAGAGGTTCGATCGTTAAATACTGTATCGATATTCACTTTAGTATAATCTTTGATTGTTTGTCGCCATTGATTATCTAAACCTAAACGGATAGCAATTTCAATATAGTGATTTTTATCCGTAGCAATTGTCTCGGTTATGCCTAATTTTTTCAAGATAGCATAGGAATGTCGTCCGCGCATAAATTCCCCCGGACAGGTAACCACTGGCAGCTGACAGGCAATGGCTTCGAGGGTGGTATTTCCTCCCGACCAACTTAAGTTATCTAAATAGATGTCTGCTAATAAATTAAGCTGAAAATAATCATTTTGTTCTAGCTGTGGCATCATTACCCCGTAATCTTGCCAATTGAGTCCATACCTATTAAAAGCTTGACTTAATCTCGACTGAAAGCAATGGGTCACAAATTCGCTACGATGGCAGATAAAAATAAATTGGCTGTTGGGAACTTGTCGAGCAATTCTAGGAAAAATTTCGTCATTTTCTGGCAGATATTTAAATAAACTTTGACAGTTTAAATAGATGATTTTATCCTCGGCTAATCCCATATCTAAACGAGTTTTTCTCTGGGGAGGAAGGGAAGGTTTGGGATAGGCAATACCTAAATTAGATAAGCGAATTAATTTTTCACTGTAGTGATTATCTCCCTCCGCGGGTTCCATTAATTCACTGGAGATAAAATAATCAATGGTTGGTAATCCTGAGGTGATTGGATGTCCCCAAGTTACACATTGTACTGGAGCTAAACGCAATCCTGCTAGTTGGGTAGTACGAGCATCCATACCAATATCTAAATAAACCAGAATATGTAACTGATTATCTAAAATATGTTGGGCAATTCTTTCCATATTAACTAAATTATCAAACTGATAAAAATAATCACTTTGCTCTTGATATTCTCTCGTAAACTTATCGAAGGTCTTATTAATATCTATTCCATAACAATAAATTTCAAATTGTTCTCGATTTCGCCACTGCAACCATCCTTGAAACAGTTTCGCTACCGTGTGATGACGCAAGTGAGCAGAAATATAGCCAAGGCGAATTTTTCCCGTAGGCATGGTTAGGTTTTTCACCCAATTAGGAAAGTTAACCGAGGCTATTTTATAAACTAATTTCCCATATTTTTTTTGTACTTCTAAATCATTTTTAGCCTGATATTGAAGATAAAAATTAGTTCTTAATCCAATACTTTTCCAAGCATCCTGTTGTTGATTAGTAGAGGTTAAATCAAGATTGGACAAGATATTATCTAACCGTTTCTCGTAGTTTGATCGATATAGCATAATATCTGCTTGAGTTGGGTAAACTATCGGCATTAACCGCATTAATTCTAATTTCAGAGATAGGTGATCGGGAAGATACTCTAAAGCTGATTTAGTTGCTTGAATTGCTACCTCGATCGGATAATTATTTTGTAGTAACCAAATTAGGCGCAAATGTAAATCAATATTTTTTGGATGATAGCTAATACCTTTTTTATACACTTCCAAAGCTTGTTTTTCTTCTTTGAGAATGAGATGGCAATGGGCGCAATTTAAATAAAAGTTGCTATCTTCTATTTTAATTACTAATAATTTTTGATAATAGTTTAGTGCTAACCGATAGAGTTTTCTTTGATAAAAATAATCACCTGAGTAAATATCGGCAATTTGTTGGTCAGCTTGCAGGATTTCCCAAAGGGAGAGATTTTGACTAATTTCTCGTCTATCTCCTGCCAGTTGTTGGGCAGTTTTATAAGCATTTTTTGCTTCTGTCCAAGCTTGTTTAACTAAATAGACATTGCCTAAATTGATATAAAAAGGATAAAAATCCGCTTGGCTATTAATTCCCTGCTGATAGAATTTTTCGGCTGACTCTAGCTGACCTAATTGATAAAATAAATTACCCAGTTTATTATAAGCATCGACAAAATTAGCATTGAGATCGATCGCTTTCTGATAAGCTGATAAAGCTATATCTAAACGTGATTGTTTTTCTAGCACCCTAGCCATGGTATAATGATATAAGGCTTGATTTTCCTCTAATTCTATGGCTCGTGCTAAACAGTTAAAAGATTCTGTTAGTCGGTTAATTATATAGTATAAGTATCCTAAATCGTGCCAGATGTAAGCTAATTGTTCACGCCAAGATAAAATTCTTAAGTAAAAGTCCTCAGCTAAAGTATATTCTTGCCGATTAATTGCCTCTTGCACCTCTTGAAGACAGGAGTTTATCACCGTCAGGGCATAATTTTCTATTTCTTCATCCCCTTCTATTTCTTCTAATTCTAGCCACTGGAGATAGATTAATTTAGCTTTGGCAAACTGCCAGCAATCGAGATTTCTAATTATCTCTTTTTTGAGGAGCATAATTAAATCTTGACTAGACTCTGATTGTAATAGCCAAAATAACCAAATTTCTTGCGCTGTTGCTTGCTGCTCTAGCAGCAGATAAGCTAATCCCAGATAGGGATAATAATCAGTCACTTGCGGATGAACCGCGAGTGCTTGTTGACAAAATAACAATAATTGATTATAGTCTCCCGATGCTAACATTAACTCGATCGCTTGTTGGTTATCACTGTTGATCATTATCTTTGACTCTCGTTGCTCTAATTCCACAATACCCTCGATCGAGCTTCGGGTAACATCTTGGACTTATTGAACTTAACTAGCGATAGATTCGAGGATTTATTGGCTCTATTAAGGCAGAAAATCCTTATTCTACCCTGATTTTCCACTATCTACCGCCCTAGCCAGACAAATAATTTCTCGTGCAGATAAGAATTATTCTCAATAGCTGTATAATGGGAAAAGACAAGCCAAGAATCTAGCAATGAACGATAAAATAACCCGTAGAGTCTTTCTAGGCGCAGGAACAGCCACCTTAGCGGTAGCAGTGGGTCAATTAGGGAAAATAAACGAAGTTTCCGCCCAAACTAAACAATTAAACCTCTATTCCTCCCGTCACTACAACACCGACCGACGATTGTATGACAACTTCACCCGACAAACGGGAATAAAAATTAACCTCGTGGAAGGGGAAGCAGACCCATTAATCGAACGGATTAAAAGCGAAGGCAGCAATAGTCCTGCCGATATACTCCTGACGGTAGATGCGGGGAGACTATGGCGCGCCGACCAACAGGGAATTTTTGCCCCCGTCAATTCCCGCATTCTCACCCAAAGAATTCCTGCTAATTTGCGTCACCCCAAAGGTCACTGGTTTGGGTTTAGTAAACGCTTGCGGGTAATTATGTACAACAAAGACAGAGTTAACCCCAGAGAAATCGATTCCTATGCAGATTTAACCAATCCCAAATGGAGAGGAAAAGTCGTCACCCGGTCATCCAGTAACATCTATAGTCAATCTTTTACCGCTTGGTTAATCGACATCCAAGGGGAAACGGCCGCAGAAAAATGGTGTCGGGGATTAGTGGCTAATTTTGCCCGTCCACCCCAGGGTAATGATAAGGCACAAATCGAAGCTGTAGCCGCAGGAATTGCCGATTTAGCCCTAGCTAACACCTATTACTTAGCGGGGTATGCCGAAGAAAAAGACCCCGCTAAACGGGCAATTTATGACCAAGTAGGCGTAATTTTCCCCGACCAAGCAGGCCGCGGCACTCACGTTAATATTAGCGGTGGTGGTTTAATTAAAACCGCTCCCAATCGAGAATCGGCAATTAAATTTTTAGAGTATCTTTCTAGCAATGAAGCACAGAACTTTTTTGCTAAGGGTAATCGAGAATATCCCGTCGTTCCAGGGGTTGCTTTAGACCCTTTCCTGGCAAAACTCGGACGCGGTAAAGAAGATACCGTTAGCGTGGCTAATTATGGTCCTAATTTAGCCAAAGCAGTACAGGTAATGAATCGCGCCGGTTGGAAATAAGTTATCAGTTATCAGTTATCAGTTATCAGTTATCAGTGATCAGTTATCAGTGATCAGTTATCAGTGATCAGTTATCAGTGATCAGTTATCAGTGATCAGTTATCAGTTATCAGTGATCAGTTATCAGTGATCAGTTATCAGTGATCAGTCAGCAATTCTCATTTTAAGGTTTCATGACATTAAAACCCTTGCACCTAGAGGGGTTAAAATTCTTTAACGAATCTCTAGGTCGCTGAAACAAGGCAAAATCGTTTCAAAATGAGAATTGCTGGTGATCAGTTATCAGTGATCAGTTATCAGTGATCAGTTATCAGTGATCAGTTATCAGTGATCAGTTATCAGTGATCAGTTATCAGTGATCAGTTATCAGTGATCAGTTATCAGTGATCAGTTATCAGTTATCAGTGATCAGTTATCAGTTATCAGTTATCAGTGATCAGTGATCAGTGATCAGTTATCAGTTATCAGTTATCAGTTATCAGTTATCAGTTATCAGTTATCAGTTATCAGTTATCAGTTATCAGTTATCAGTGGGAATTATGAATTAAAATCGAGAAAAGCCTCAACTCCAATCCCCGCTTGGGATTTACTTCGACCAAGCCCAAAATCGCTGAAACCCAGATATATCAAGGAAAATCATAAATCGAGGTTAACCCTTTGTCCCGTCATGGTTTGAGCCTTTTTTGCTGACCGAAAACGCCTAAGTCCCAATAGCTAAAAGCTGATTTAAGATATGAATCTTCTTGTGTGTGGTTTTTAAAACCCAGAACCAAAATAACTTTTGGATACGATGCACACTTGGCATTCATACCTCGATTCAGCAACGCCACTGATGACTGATTACTATTCACTGATGATTGCTATGTTAAGGCAATTGAAATAAAACCGAGAGATTATTAGCTGGCATAGGAATTACTTCTAACAATTGTAAACCTCGATCGCTCGCTTCTTGCACCACATCTTCTAAATTCCTAACTCCCCAAGCAGAGTTTTGAGAACGGAGAGAAAAATCAAAGCTTTCGTTACTAGGAGAAGTATGTTTTCCCTGTCGTTTATAGGGACCATAAAGATAGAGAATTCCCCCCGAACTGAGAATGCGACTCGCTCCCGTCATTAAAGCTAAACAAGCGGACCAAGGAGCGATATGAATCATATTAATATTAACAATGGCATTAATAACGATATTTTCCGTCTCTACAGCCCAAACTGACTGATGAACATCGATAAATAGGGGGCGATCGAGATTAGAACTAGGACAATAATCGCACCAACTGCGAATACTATCTAGAGCCAGCGGGTTACAATCCGAGGGAATCCAACGACAAGGAGCAAGACGAGGAGCAAAAAAAACAGCGTGTTCACCCGTGCCGCTAGATATTTCTAAGATATTCCCAGTCTTCGGTAAAAATTGGCTGAGAACTTCTAAAATCGGCTGACGATTGCGTTCTGTTGCCGGAGCGTATTGACGTAAATCAGACATAATTAGGGTTTGCGGCAAAAAGTTTCTCGTCGGGGCAGGGTGTAGGGTGTGGGGTGTAGGGTTTTACCCATTTTCATGCAACAGGCAAAAGGGGGAATAAATAATCAGTTTTTAATAACAGGATTTAGTATGACTACGGCGTTTCTCCTAAAGATGAAGCGTAACCTAGATCAGTGATCAGTGTCAGCTTTTTTCTCCCTTCTCCCCTCTCCCTGCTCCCCAACTCCCACTCTGCAATAACTACTGGCAGCCAGAAATACGTTCGGTTATTATCATACTTTGTGCTTTTTGTCAAAAAAACTTTTTCTTTGCAATAAAACTACACAAAAAAAAGATCATCGTTGCCAGTGAAATTGACTAATTTACCCGTCTTAATTAGGATCACCTTCTAGGTGTGGCAAGGGTTTCAACCATTGCTGCCTAAAAAAGCACAGAATAGTCCACTATGAAATTCTATCAAATCGCTGTAACCATTGTAACATCGTTGTTAAATAAAAATCTTTCTCAATTAATTTTTAAGAATTTATAAATATTGCGGAATGTTAATTTAAATATTCTCAAGTTTTTGGAGTCAATAGATAATTTTTGCTTATCTTTGGCGAACATTGGGTTAGGAGTCAGTATTCTCCGAGTCAGCTTTTTTCTCCCTTCTCCCTTCTCCCTTCTCCCTTCTCCCTTCTCCCTTCTCACCTCTCCCTGCTCCAGAAAAATATTAAGTTTTGTTAAGAAGTTAGTGACAAAAGACCAGCTTTAATCTCTATTATCGTAGTAAGTGGCTTTTGACCCAAATCAAGCCGGTCAAGATAAATAGTAACTTTTGCCCATCATCAAACAACGATTGTCAGTCTAACTAAAACAGTCGCTGTGGCGATGCCCTCGTGATCAATTCCTATGTCAACCCTGGTTATTGTCGAATCCCCCACCAAAGCTCGGACGATCAGTAATTATCTGCCTAGCGGCTATCGAGTCCAAGCCTCCATGGGCCACATCCGCGATCTGCCCGCCTCCGCCGAAGAAATTCCCCCCGCCCACAAAGACAAATCCTGGGCCAATTTAGGCGTGGATGTGGAGAACGATTTCGATCCCCTCTACGTCGTCCCCAAAACTAAAAGTAAAGTCGTCAAAGAATTAAAAGAAGCCCTCAAAGGAGCCAGCGAATTGATCCTCGCCACCGACGAAGATCGGGAAGGCGAAAGCATCAGTTGGCATCTCTTGCAGGTACTCAACCCGAAAGTTCCCACCAAAAGGATGGTATTTCACGAAATCACCAAAGAGGCAATCCAAGCCGCCCTAAAAAATTGTCGCTCCATCGACGAAAATTTAGTTCACGCCCAAGAAACCCGCCGCATACTCGATCGCCTCTACGGTTATACCCTCTCCCCCCTACTCTGGAAAAAAATCTCCAAAGGGTTATCCGCCGGCCGGGTGCAATCGGTAGCCGTGCGTCTGCTAGTGCAACGGGAACGGGAAAGACGAGCCTTTAAAACCGCCAATTATTGGGACCTAAAAGCCACCCTCGAAAAGGACAAAAATCAATTCGACTCGAAATTAGTGACCTTAAACGGTCAAAAAGTGGCAAATGGGAGCGATTTCGATGCCGACACCGGCAGACTGCTACCCGGTCGCCAAGTCACCCTCTTAGATCAAGCCACCGCCACCGCCTTAAAAGAACGCATCCAAGACAAAATCTGGCGAGTTAGCAACACAGAAGAAAAACCCACCCTTCGCAAACCTTCCCCCCCCTTCACCACCTCCACCCTACAGCAGGAAGCTAACCGGAAACTGGGCATATCAGCCCGGGACACCATGCGAATCGCCCAAAATCTCTACGAACAGGGCTACATCACCTATATGCGAACCGATTCGGTGCATCTTTCCGATCAGGCCATCACCGCCGCTCGCAATTGTGTAGAACAAATGTATGGTAAAAATTATCTCAGTCCCCAACCCCGGCAGTACACCACCAAAAGCAAAGGCGCACAGGAGGCCCACGAAGCCATCCGGCCCGCCGGTAGTAGCTTTCGCCTGCCCCGGGAAACCGGACTGAGCGGACTAGAATTCGCCCTCTACGACCTAATCTGGAAACGTACCGTCGCCTCACAGATGGCCGATGCCCGTATTACCCAGATCGCCGTTAATATTCAGGTAGAAAATGCCGGATTTCGCTCCTCCGGTAAAAGAATCGACTTCCCCGGCTTTTTCCGCGCCTATGTGGAAGGTTCCGACGATCCCGAAGCCGCCATCGACGACCAAGAAATAATCTTACCCGCCCTCAGCGTCGGTGATACCCCCAATTGTCGGAAACTAGAGGCGATTAGCCACGATACCCAACCCCCCGCCCGTTATAGCGAAGCCTCACTGGTAAAAACCCTCGAAAGTGAAGGAATCGGGCGACCCAGCACCTACGCCACCATTCTCGGCACAATTATCGATCGCGGTTATGCCCAAATGCGGAATAAAACCTTGATTCCCACCTTCACCGCTTTTGCCGTGGTTAGTTTGCTAGAAAATCATTTCCCCGACCTGGTAGATCCCAAATTTACCTCGAAAATGGAGGAAACCCTCGACGATATCGCCACCGGTTCCGCTCAATGGTTGCCCTATCTCGATCGCTTCTATCGCGGCGAAAAAGGGCTAGAAAGCCAAGTCAAAGAGCGCGAGAGTCAAATTAACTCTAGCACCGCCAAATCGGTGATTTTAGAAGATTTACAGGCAACTATCAAGATCGGCAAATACGGACCCTATCTGGAAGTCTCCCGAGGCGATGAAATCCTCACCGCTTCCATCCCGGCCGATTTAACCCCAGCGGATCTGAACCCGGAACAGGTGGAAACCCTGCTGCGACAGAAAACCGAGGGTCCCGATAAAATCGGTCTTCATCCCGAGACTGGAGAGCCGATTTATCTGCTGGTGGGTAGTTACGGACCCTACGTCCAGTTAGGAGATGTCAGCGATGACAACCCCAAACCGAAACGCGCCTCCCTACCCAAAGGAGTCAAACCAGAGGATGTCACCCTCCCACAAGCGGTGGGTTTATTGGCACTGCCGCGACTACTGGGAACCCATCCCCTCACCGGAGGCAAAATTAAAGCCAGTTTAGGTCGTTTTGGCCCCTATATAGTTCAGGAACAGGGTAAGGAAAAAGAATATCGTTCCCTGAAAGCCGGGGATGATATCTTAACTATAACCCTCGATCGAGCTTTGGCTTTATTAGCTGAACCGAAAAAAACTCGCGGCGCTCGTGGTTCTACCAAACCAGCTTTAAAAGAATTGGGTAAACATCCCGACGATGGGGAATTGGTGGGATTGTACGAAGGTCCCTACGGAGTTTATATCAAGCACGGTAAAACTAACGCCAAGATGCCGGAGGGAGAAACGGCTGAAACCCTGACTCTAGAGCAAGCTTTAGCGGCACTAGCGGCCAAGACAACTACTGCCAAGAAAACCACTACCAAGAAAACTACTTCTAGCACCACTAAAAAAACTACTTCCCCAGGCAGTAAAACCAGCAAAAGTAAGACGGTTTAGCGGTTAGTGGTGGGGCGATTTTCTCCATGGTTAATTCCTCACCTGATGCGAGGACAAATCTGGCTGGCTTTTTTGTCTTTTGCACCACTTTGAGCGGGCTGCTCATATACCCCAAATTCCCTACTGTAAAGCAATCGCCATCGCTTCTTGGGGAATTTGCCGGTAAATTGGTTTTAAAAATTGTTCTATGGCATCCGATTCGGGGGCAGCGAGGGGAAAATTGCCTAAAATGTCGAGAATGGTTTGATTTTCATTCCCCGGCGTGATGACAACGAGGGAGGGGTCTAGTTCTTCATCGTACTGCCAAAAGCGATCGATAGGGCTGTCAGGGGCAGTTTTTTCGACTACTGCGGGGGTTTCACTGACTGCTAAAGGTTGATTATCAGAGGAATAGGAGCGTTTTTCCCGTAAAGCTTCCAGAATTTGGCTTTTGGTTCGGCCGCGCAGTTGCAAAAGCAGGAAGGGATCGACAATAAAACGATCACCCAATTGATAGTATACTGCTCCTATATGTTTGCAGGGGTTGGCTTGATCGGGACAGGTACAACGAGAGCGAATATCAGCTAGGGAAAAGGGAAATAAATTCACCCCACTATCGATAAAAACACGCTCGATATTATCGGGCATTTGTCCCGTGAGCAATTGAGCGGAATAAATGGCCTTTTTGGAGAGAAGCTTAATAATATAGTCCCATTCTTCATCACTAAAAGCGACTAGGGATAAATCCACTAGATAAGGTTCGGATTCACTGCCTTGTACTCTAGCAATAACTTGCGAGTCTTCAAAGTCAATACTTAAAACATTGCCCTCTCTGGCGTAAAGTCTAGCTCGTTCCAAGCGTTTTTTAAAGCGATAGGAATCGAGTAGTTCTAGCCATTTTTGTACCCACCAAGCTTGTTCTGTCATTTTTTATTTACCCTACAGCTTATCAGCTTCGTTACCAACAAAAACGCCAATTCAAAAAGGAAACACATCAGCCTTAAGAGTTGACAGAGAAAGGCTCATCAGGTATATTCTGATCTTTAACAACAACAAATCAGACCCAAAAACGAAGCCCTCAACATCTTAACATAGAACAAAGAAACTTGCTCTACCAACTTGGCCAAGAGGTAAATTTATCTCAACAGCAAATAGCCGTCTTGCCCGGATGTGATCAAAGCAAGACCAGAGCGAGAATTAATACTAAATCCTGTTTAGAAAGTATCGGAGAGCAGGCAGCGGGAACGGAGTTGAGAGTTGAGAGTTGAGTGAGAAACTAGGAGTATATTTTTATGAGTGCGACTCCTTATCATTCTTGGGAGAGGGGATTAAACGAGCCGACTAATGGACTAAGCTAAGACGGATTTAAATCCCTTATTCTTAGATTAGCCGAATCTCCCCCCTCGGAAGTCGGAAAGTTGGGGGGAGTCTTGCCTCTTGCATAATTCCCTCATCTCAACAAGCAATTTAAATTACGAAAAGCTTAACAATCGTCCTCGAAAATCTCTTGACTATCCTAGCCCGAATGAGATATGCTCTGATAGCTCAGACAGTGATGCAATTCAGACTTGAATTGGCGTATTATAGATGTCGAATTGGCTACGCCTAAAAGTATTTATTGAAGAAGCTTTCACAAGATGTACACAGAACCGAGGATTTCAGGCATGGGGACAGAACACAAAAATCCAAAATTAAATTGTCAGAAATTAGCAGAAGTATTTTTATCAAATCCCTTAATTGAAGATTGCTATTTTATGATACGGGAGGGTGAAGTAGTCGCCTATATCGTTTCCTCTGGAGCTTGGAATTCTGAACAATTGTCCTCCGATTTAGAGTCTCAGTTACCGGATAATCTTCTACCTAATATCTATGTGCAAATTTCCAGTTTACCCTTAACCGATAGCGGTGATGTCGATGAAGTTGCCTTAAAAAATATCGAAATTATCGACGATAACCAAGTTCAGGAAACAGAAGAAAAACTACGCTCTTTGCCAGATGTCGAGCAAGTTGCCGCCGTCATGACTTCTAAAAAAATCAAAATTTTACCCCTACATCTATCCGAATTATTGCCCTTAAAAATAGAGAAAAAAAATGATAATCAAAAATATGAAACCTCGATTCATTTGGGGATTCACACTTCTAACACTCAAGCTGGAATCAGTCACGGACAGCTTTTAGAAGAATCTGGACTTCAGCCGAAAACCTTGGCAGAAATCCTCCAAAAAGCTGCTGAAAATTATTCAAATAAAGGGATTATTTATATTCAATCTAATGGATCAGAAGTTTTTCAATCCTATCAACAATTATGGGAAGACGCTCAACAAATACAAGCCGGATTACAAAAGCAGGGTTTACAAGCTCAAGATAAAGTGATTCTTCAGCTATCGGAAAACTATGATATTATTTCCGCATTTTGGGGGTGTATTTTAGGGGGATTTATTCCGGTTATTATTTCAGTGCCACCCAGCTATAAAGATTTTAATAATGAAATTCATAAAATATGTCAAGTTTGGCAGTTGTTAGATGACCCTATTATTATCACAAATCAATCCTGTCAGCAAGAGATAAAACATTTAGAGCAATGGTTGCCTAATCAAACCTTAAGCTTGAGTTTTATTGAAGAATTAAAAATTTATTCTCCCCATCAGCCTCCTATTAGTCAACCGGATGATATCGCGTTCTTTAATCTAACATCAGGCAGTACAGGAATACCGAAATGTATTGCATTAACCCATAAAAATGTGATCTCTCGTGCGCGAGGAACAAACATCATTTGTGAACATCAAAACGACGATGTTATTCTTAATTGGCTTCCTTTTGATCATATTGGCAGTATTTCAGACTGGAATATTCGCTGTGTCGAGTTAGGATGCCAAATGGTTTATGTTCAAACTGAATATATATTAGGTCGTCCTTTGAATTGGTTAGATTTAATTGATCAATATCGAATTACCCATAGTTGGGCTCCTAATTTTGCCTATAATTTGATCAATGAAGCTTTAAAAAAAGAACCTGATCAAAATTGGAATTTAGATTGTGTCAAATTCTTTTTGGCAGCGGGTGAAGCTGTTTCTGGTCAAGCAGTTGGAGAATTTATTAACACCCTTCATCTTCAATATAATCTGAAAAAAACGGCGATGCGTCCTGCTTTCGGGATGGCAGAAATGGGGTCAGGAATTACCTATTATCAACCTACAGAACAACAGCCATTACTCTTTCATACGGTTGATAAATCCTCCTTGAATTCTTCCTTAAAACGAGTTCATCCTGAACACCCCAATGGTGCAACTTTTACGGATTTAGGATTACCCATTCCGGGGATATCCATTAGAATTGTTAATACTGATAATTCCCTATTACCAGAAGAAACCATTGGTCATTTACAAGTTAAAGGAGAACCGGTTTCACCGGGGTATTATAAAAACCCAGAAGCGAATCAAGACGCTTTCTTAAAAGATGGCTGGTTTAAGACAGGAGATTTAGCATTTATTAGTAACGGTCATTTAGTTATTACCGGAAGAAGTAAAGAAACCATTATTATTAATGGAGTGAATTATTATAGCCATGAAATTGAAACTGTGGTTGAAACCATTGACGAAGTAGAAGCTTCTTATACTGCTGCTTGTGGGGTTCATGATCCTAGTAATAGTACCGATAAATTAGCGTTATTTTTCAGTGCAGAAACCTTTGACCACCAGCATCTAGCAGAACTTCTGAAAAAGATTAGACGAAAAGTAATTAACACTTTTGGCGTTAATCCTGAATATTTAATCCCCTTAAATAAAACTGAAATTCCTAAAACTTCCATTGGTAAAATTCAGCGAACGCAATTAACAAAACGGTTTGCGAACGGAGAATTTAATTCTATTTTAAAAGAAATAGATCTTTTGTTAGAAAATGCTAATACTCTTCCTGATTGGTTTTATCGGAAAGCTTGGAAACCTCGCTCTCCAGTGAACTTAAAACCCGAACTTTCCAAGTATTGTAGTTTAATTTTTCTGGATTCCTTGGGTTTAGGAGCATCTTTAGCAGAAAAAATTCAAGGGCAAAACTTACCCTGTATCACGGTTTTAGCAGCAGAAGAATTTTCTCAAATTAGTCAAAATTGCTATACCCTCAGACCAGGGACAGCCAACCATTATCAACAGTTAATGGCATCTTTATCCGAGCGAAAAATTATACTTGGCAATATTATTCATCTGGGAACATATCAAGACTATCAAGGAGAAATTTTAACAATTGAACAGTTAGAAAAAGCACAAGAAAAAGGAACATATGATTTATTATTCCTAGTTCAATCTCTGGCTAAAATTCATGATTTGAACTCAAAAATTCAATTGCTATTTGTTTCTAGTTATAGTCAATTTGTCATAGAAACCGATGAAATTGCCTATGAAAAATCTCCAGTTTTAGGACTGATCAAAACCCTAGCTAAAGAACTTCCTTCGTTAAATACTCGTCATGTTGATTTACCCCTAGATAACCCTGAAATTAATGTCAGTTATCTGCTGCAAGAACTATCTGTTTTATCCAAGGAAAGAGAAATTGCCTATCGCAACGGTAAACGTTTAATTGCAGGTTTAGAAAAAGTCAATTTACTGCAACACAACCAACAGGAATTACCCTTTAAATTAGGTGGTATTTATCTGATTACCGGAGGACTAGGAGGGATTGGCAGACAAATTGCTCAGTATTTGCTCAAAAATTATCAAGCTCGTTTACTATTAATTGGAAAAACACCTTTACCAGAAAAACACCTCTGGAGTGAGTACCTCAAAACCGAAGATCAATTATCCTTAAAAATCAAAAATCTCCAAGCTTTAGAAACCCTTGGGGGACAAGTAATTTATCAAGCGGTAGATGTGGCTAATTTCACTGAAGTTAAACAGGCTGTAGAACAGGTGAAAAAACAATGGCAAGGAGAACTAGATGGGGTGATTCATCTGGCTGGAATTTACAAAGATTGTTTACTTCTGGAGGAAACTCAAGAAGGTTTAGCGACAATTATTCGCCCTAAAGTAATAGGAACTTGGGTTTTACATCAACTCCTCAAAGAATCTCAGGGAATTTTTATTAGTTTTTCCTCCTTAGCTAGTTTTTTTGGAGGAGCGGCTTTGGGTTCCTATGCGGCGGCTAATAGTTTCCTCGAATCTCTGAATAGCTATCAAAAATCTAAGAATTTGTTCCCCAGTTATTGTTATAGTTGGACAACTTGGCAAGAAACTGGGATTAGCCAGGGTTATCAGATGCAATATATAACCCGTTCTCAAGGGTATTATGATATGACGGTGCAGCAAGGTTTAGACTCATTTCTAACGAGTTTATATCACAATCAAGGACAATTACTGATCGGTTTAGATGGGAGTAATAGCAAGATTAACCGTTTTACCTCTTTGTCTGAAGGATGCCAAAAGTTAACCGCTTATTACACCCGTAAACCTACAGTTCAATCGGTCAATCTACCTAATTATGTGAGTCTAAAAGATAGATTTGGAACGTCCTATCAATGTCCCCTGGTTCAGCGACAATCTCTCCCTATCAAGGACAATGGAGACATTGATAAGCGACAATTAATCAAGGAACTCCAAGGCAAAGAAAATCGCGAATTGATAGCACCCAGAACGGAAACGGAACGTCAAGTTGCTAACATTTGGCAAAAGGTGTTAAATCTATCTCAAATTGGAATTCATGATAATTTCTTTGAACTAGGAGGACATTCTTTGCTGGCGAGTCAAGTAATCTCTCGTTTACGGGATGTTTTCTCGGTAGAATTGTCGTTGCACAGGTTGTTAGAATACCCAACCGTTGCCAGTTTAGCTCAAACGATTGAGGTGCTTAATGTAGCCCAAAATACCAAAAGTGCATCCAAAAGTGGTACAGTCATGACAACAGCCTCAGAAAATTATGAAGAAGGAGAATTATGAAAATAGCTTAACTAAAATTTAAGCTTTTCAGAACCCTTTTGGGAAAAAATGTAAAAAATTGTATCCATCACTAAAATTTATCATCCAGAATATGATATAAATAGCTTCGGTTTAAAATAGTCTTTTTATGGAGTATGTAAGCGGTTGCTCCCATGGCAACTGATTTTAACAATAACCACCGACTCCCCGCCATTGATAATTTTTGTTTGGTCTATAGTGTTTATTCTTTGAGGATACTTAAATTTATGAGAACCGTTGATTATATCTCTAACAGTAGCTAAAGCTAGAGCTACTGAACTCAGCCAAACATCACCCCCATTCCAGAAATACCAGAACATTAATTAGGAAAAGGATACTATTAATGAAAGTCGCAGAATTTTTATCTTACTTAAATAGTTTAGAAATCAAGCTTTGGCTGGAGGAAGAAAAGTTAAAATATCAAGCTCCCCAGGGAGCGATGACACCGGAAATCAAGCAAGAAATCGGCACAAGAAAACCAGAAATTCTTGCCTTTTTAAGAAGTGCAATAACCCCGTCTAAGACGTTTGAATCTGTTATATCTCCCGTTGCCAGAACTGAAGATTTACCCCTATCTTTTGCTCAACAGAGAATGTGGTTTCTCTATCAGATGGATCAGCAAAATTCTGCTTATAATGAAGCTCTAACCATCCGTTTAACGGGACGCTTAAACATTGATATTTTAGAGCAAACGATTAATGCTATTATTCAACGCCATGAGAGCTTACGGACAACCTTTCCAATGGTTGAAGGAAAACCCATTCAAAAAATTGCTCCATTTCTGAAGATTAAATTATTAGTTGTTAATTTAAAAGATATCCCCCAAGAGCAAATTGACAAACGGATTATTGAAGAACTACAAAAACCCTTTGATTTAACTCAAGCTCCCTTATTACGATGTACTCTTTTTGATTTGGGATATGAAAATTATATTTTAGTCAACGTTTTCCATCATATTATTATCGATGGTTGGTCAAAAGGCATTTTATTTAAAGAATTATCTGAATTTTATCAAGCATTTTTATCCAATTCAACCGTAGATTTACCCGAATTAGCCATACAATATGCAGATTTTGCGGTATGGCAAAGACAATGGTTGCAAGGTGAAATCTTAGAAAACCAATTAAATTATTGGAAAAAACAATTAACGGCTGCTCCTCCTTTATTAGAACTTCCCACCGATAAACCCCGTCCAGCTAAACCCAATTTTCGAGGTCATAGTATCTCGTTTCAAATTAACTCAGAACTCACCGAAAAACTAAAATTTCTGAGTCAAAAGTCAGGGGCGACTTTATTTATGACCTTACTGGCTGCTTTAAACACTTTACTGTTTCGTTATAGTGGTCAGGATGATATTTTAATCGGAACACCCACGGCCAACCGAAATCGACAAGAAATTGAACCTTTGATTGGTTTTTTCGTCAATACTTTAGTGTTGCGTAATTCCCTAGAAGGAAATCCAGCTTTTTCAGGATTATTACAGCAAGCTCGCAATGTTGTTTTAGAAGCTTATGCTAATCAAGATGTACCCTTTGAGCAGGTGGTTGATGCGTTAGAAATCGAACGAAGTTTAAGTTATAATCCCTTATTTCAGGTCATGTTTGCGTTGCAAAATGCCCCCCTCAATGCTTTAGAATTACCCCATTTAAAAGCTCAATATCTAGCCGTTGAAAACCAGAGAATTAAATTTGATCTCAGCTTAATTTTAGAGGAAATAGAGACGGAACAAGGCTCTTATTTAGAAGGTTTTTGGGAATATGATAGCGACCTATTTACTGTCGAAAGAATTACTCGCATGGTGGGTCATTTCCAAACCTTATTAAAGGGAATTGTAGCCAATCCTCAACAAACCGTCAGGGAATTACCTTTACTGACTGAATCGGAAAAACAGCAATTATTAGAAGACTGGAATCAAACTCAACAAGACTATCCTCAAAATCTATGTATTCATCAACTATTTGAAGCGTGGGTAGAACAAACACCAGATGCCATAGCACTAATTTTTAAAGGTGAACAGCTAACCTACCGAGAACTAAACAGCAAGGCGAACCAATTAGCAAACTATTTACAAACCTTGGGGGTAAAACCAGAAACACTGGTGGGCATCTGTATCGAACCTTCCCTTGAAATGATAGTAGGGATTTTAGGTATCCTGAAAGCAGCTGGCGCTTATGTTCCCATAGACCCTACTTATCCATCTGAGCGGATCGCTTATATGCTCGATGATTCGCAACTAGCAGTTCTATTGACTCAGGAAAAACTGGTCACCTCGTTACCACAGCATCAAGCACAAGTAATTTGCTTAGATTCCGATTGGAAAGAAATCTCTACCGAAAGTAAAAGTTCCCCTATCACTAGCCTAACACCAGAGAACTTAGCTTATGTCATTTACACTTCTGGCTCAACCGGAAAGCCGAAAGGAGTTCTCGTTGCTCATCGAGGATTGTGTAATCTATCCCAAGCACAAATCAAGCTATTTGACGTGCAGCCGGATAGTTGTGTCCTTCAGTTTGCATCCATTAGCTTTGATGCTTCTATTTGGGAAATTGTCATGGCTCTTTGTGCGGGGGCAAGGCTTTATCTGGGAACGCGGGAAGAACTACAACCGGGACAACCTTTACTGCAACTATTACAAGAGCAGGAGATTACCCATTTGACTCTTGTGCCATCAGCACTCACCGCTCTGTCCAGTGAGAACTTGCCAGCATTGCAGAATATCATTGTTGCAGGAGAACCCTGCCCTCCTTCTTTGGTTATTCAATGGGCTAGTGGACGGCGTTTTTTTAATGCTTACGGGCCAACGGAATCCACTGTCTGTGCTACAGTTGCACAGTGCTTTGAAGACATGGATGTGCTGCCCATTGGTCGTCCGATCGCAAACACCAAAATCTATATTCTTGATCGCTATCTCCAACCCGTTCCTATTGGTGTTCCTGGGGAATTACATCTTGCCAGCGTTGGATTAGCTAAAGGATATCTCAACCGTCCAGAGTTAACCGATTCTAAATTTATTACTAATCCTTTTAGTGAAAAAAGCAGTGATCGTCTTTATAAAACCGGTGATTTAGTTCGTTATGGAAACGATGGACAAATTGAATTTGTGGGTCGCATTGATGGTCAAGTTAAGATTAGAGGTTTTAGAATTGAATTAGGGGAAATTGAAAGCGTTCTCAATCAATACCCCCAAGTTAAAGATGCTATTGTAATTGTCAGAGAAGATGAGTTAAAAACCAAGCGTTTATATGGTTATTTTATTCCTAAAACGGAAGCCTTAACGTCCCAAGAATTACGACAATTTATACAAGATAGACTGCCAGATTATATGATACCAGCTTTCTTAATTTCCTTGGAATCTTTTCCCTTAACTCCTAATGGAAAAGTAGATCGCCGCGCTTTACCTCTACCCAAAATTAACCCAAATGAATTAGAAAATTATGCAACTCCGAGTACAAAAAATGAACAAATTCTCGCTCAAATTTGGCAAGAGGTTTTAGGACTTAAAACTATTAGTATTAACGATAACTTTTTTGAATTGGGAGGAGATTCTATCTTAGCCATTCAAATCATTGCTAAAGCGAATCAAGAGGGATTAGAAATTACTCCTAAACAGCTATTTATCCATCAAACTATTGCCCAATTAGCCCCTGTAGTCGAGGAAGTCCCTATCCCTGAAATTATTCAGGAATTAGTCACCGGTAAAGTTCCCTTAACCTCAATTCAACACTGGTTTTTTGAGCAAAATTTATCCGAACTGCATCACTTTAATCAATCGGTATTTTTAGAAGTTTCTGCTCATGTCAAACCTGACTTATTAAAACAAGCGATCGCTAAGTTACTGTATCATCATGATGCCTTGCGTTTACGCTTTATTAAAGAACAGGGAGAATGGCAACAATACAACAGTGATGACGAGGATACTTTCGGCTTTGAAGTTGTCGATTTATCTGCACTGTATTATGGGGAACAAATCACCCAAATGGCAGAAATTTCTGAGCTTAAACAACGGTCATTAAACCTAGAACAGGGTCCCTTGGTTTCAGCAGTTTTCTTTCAATTAGGGAACTCAGCAAGGCTATTAATTATTATTCATCATCTAGTTATCGATGGAGTATCTTGGCGTATTCTTCTGGAAGATTTAGGCACAAGTTACCACCAATTAGAAGCTGGCAAATCTGGACAATTACCTGCAAAAACTAGTTCCTTTAAAAATTGGGCTGAGGCAATACAAATTTACGCTCAAAAACCAGAACATAAATCTCAATTAGATTACTGGTTAGCGGCTAACTTTAACTCTGTTCCCTGTCTTCCCCTTGACTATCAAGCTGATGCAACCGCTAACACCGTTGCTAACGCTAACATCCTATCTTTTAGTCTTACTGAAGAACAAACCCGCTTACTTTTACAGGGGGTGCCCCAAGCTTATAACACTCAAATTAATGATATATTACTAACCGCATTAGTTCAAACTTTTGCCAGGTGGACAGGGAGTGATAGGCTTTTGCTTGACATGGAAGGTCATGGAAGAGAGAATGTAATTGAGTCCGTGAATTTATCTCGAACTGTAGGTTGGTTTACCAGTATTTATCCCGTCTTTTTGACCTTAGAAAATCTTGATCATCCGGGGGAATGTCTCAAGTCCATTAAAGAGCAATTGCGACAAATTCCGAATCGGGGATTTGATTATGGAATTGGATATTATCTCAACTCGGATTTAACGATTCAATCCCAGTTAAAAAATTATCCAAAAGCTCAAGTTAGCTTTAATTATTTAGGGCAATTTACTGACTCTCAGATAAGCTCTCTAGGCGGAAAATTTGCTAAGGAATCGAGTGGTTCTATTCATAGTCCTTTAGGGCAACGTTCCCATTTAATTGATATTAATGGAATTGTTGTCGGGGGCAAACTAGAAATAGAATGGCAATATAGCGAAAAATTTCATCAAAAAACAACGATAGAAAATTTAGCTAATGCTTATCAAGAATCTTTAGAAAGCCTGATTAACCATTGTTTATCAGCAGAAGGAGGCTATACTCCATCAGATTTTCCCGATGCGGATCTTAATCAAGCAGAACTAGATGAACTGCTCTTGGAACTCGATTTTTAACCTCAACTTAATGTTTAACCCTCATACTTGATAATAACTATGTCACCGCCTAATCTTCCCAGTGAAATTGAAAATCGTAAAAGCGAACATCTACGAGTTTGTATCGAAGAAGATGTGGAATTTCAACAACTTACAAGCGGTTTAGAAAAATATCGTTTTACCCATTGTTGTCTTCCTGAACTTGACCGCAGCGATATTGAATTGGGGACAACCTTTTTGGGGAAATCTCTAAAAGCTCCAATTCTAATCTCTTCCATGACTGGAGGAACAGAATTAGCCCATTTAGTCAATACTCGATTGGCAATGGTCGCTCAACGCTATGGTTTAGCGATGGGAGTGGGTTCTCAACGCATTGCACTCGAACAACCAGAATTAGCGCCGACCTTTGCAGTCCGTTCTCTGGCGCCGGATATTCTCCTGTTAGCGAATTTAGGGGCTGTACAGTTAAATTACGGCTGCGGTTTAGAGGAATGCCTCAAATTGGTAGATTTATTAGAAGCGGATGCCTTAATTCTCCATCTCAATCCTTTACAAGAATGGGTACAATCGAAAGGGGACAAGAATTTTAAAGGATTAATCGATAAAATTGCGTTAATATGCTCAAAATTACCCGTTCCTGTCATCGCTAAAGAGGTCGGCAATGGCATCTCATCGATGATGGCACAGCGATTAATTGAGGCCGGAGTCGCTGCCATTGACGTAGCCGGAGCCGGGGGGACTTCTTGGGCAAAAGTGGAAAGTCAAAGGGCAAAAGACCCTAAACAGCGTCATCTCGGACAAGTTTTTGCCGATTGGGGTTTACCTACGGCTGAATGTATTACCGCCATTCGTACTCTGAATTCAACCATTCCCTTAATTGCTTCTGGTGGCTTAAAAAATGGCTTAGATCTTGCCAAATCCATCGCTTTAGGAGCCGATTTAGGAGGGTTGGCTCGACCGTTTCTCGTAGCAGCGATTGAATCAGAAGCCGCCGTTGATGAGTTAGTGAAATTTTTAATTGCTGAAATTGAAATTGTTTTGTTTTGCACCGGAAATCCTAATTTATCCGCCCTTAAAAATTCAGGAGCCTTAAAACCATGTTAAAGTTTTCAATGGAATTGTGTTATCCCCAGCCTGATGTCAAAACTTTAAGCGTTGGCACTTTGGGTCCAAAAGAAACCAGCAGCGAACAAACCTTAAATTATCTAATTTCTCAATGGAAATTACAACAGATTTCGGTTAATAGTCATTTATTTGATAGCTTTACAGAGTTAAAGGAATCTTTACTCCAATATCAGATAGATTTGGCGTTAGTACCCCATGCCTATGAAAGAATTAATGATTTCTATATGGAACCAAGTTTTAAACTAGGTTTTATCTTCACCTATCCCACACCCGTTTACGGATTAGCCAAGCGAAAAAATGAAGAAATCATTTTAGAAAATTGCACCCTAGTCACTCATCCCGCTCCTCTTCCTTTACTTCCTTATTTATTACCGTGTGACCTAAATCAAAACAAGATTAAAATCACATTGGTGAATTCTACCAGTGTTGCCGCTATTCACGTTAAACAGGGGTTGGCAGATTTAGCGATTACCAATGAAAATGCCCTCCGAGAACATGATTTAGAATTTGTTTCACAATATGGTAAAATTGAGATGAGTTGGTCTTTATTCTACAAAAAGGAAAACACCATGATTCAAGGTATTTATTTACCTGTGCATACCTAAAAAAGCTACCTATCCGCTCAGAATAGTTGCCTTCATCACATAAAAATAATTGAGAGGTTAAATCTCAATTTCATTTTGAACCTGTACCCTAAAATCATGTCTGAATTTTTCCCAATTCCCAAGTATATTAAACTCAATCCTCATGTAGAATTAGAGGTTTTTCAATGCCAAGATACCATTTTTCAGTTATACGTTATAGCTCCCAATGCTAAACTTGAATCCCACCACCATCCTGAAAGTCAAATTGGCATGGTATTCTCAGGAGAACTGGAACTGTATATTGAAGATGTGATTAAACCCTTAAGACCTTTGCAAGATGTTTATATAGCTGATGGCAATATTCCTCATGGTGCTTTTAATCCTTTATCAGAACCGATGATTGGATTTGATCTTAAACGGATTACCTCTGCTTTACCTTCCCAAGACGTTGTATTAACCCTATCAAACAACCAAGATCAAATCACTCATTTACCTTGTCAATCTGTTAAGGGTTCTTGGTTTGAAATTGTCATGACGACAATTCCTTCTGGTTACTCCATTCCCCCACATCAAGGTGAGCAAGAAGAAATCGGATTTATTTTGAATGGAAAATTAGAAATCTCCATAGAAAATGAAGAACAGTGTTTAGAATATGGTCAAATTTATTATGCTCCTTCAAGGGTTTTGAAAAAGGGATATAATTCATCGAATCAAGATATTAATTTGATTAAAATTTTAATTTAGTTCGGTTTAAAATTTTAAGTTTAACCTCAAAATGCTAGGGCAAAGTTTATGGATTTAGGATTAAAAGATAAAGTGGCTTTGATTACGGGAAGTAGTGCGGGAATTGGGTTGACCATTGCTGAAAAATTAGCAGAAGAAGGCTGTCACTTAATTATTTGCGGTCGCAATTCCCAACGCTTAGAACAAGCTTATCAATCTCTGGCTCAAGCTTATCCTGCCCAAGAAATTCTGCGTTTAGTGGCGGATGTTCATCAAGCTCAAGATTCTGAACAATTAATACAGGACTCTTTAAATCAATATGGCAAAATTGACATTTTAGTTAATAATTCTGAAGGAGCTAACTTTGCTGACAATTTAATTGAAAACCTTTCCGATGACGATTGGTCAAATGTTTTTCAGGGAAAATTAATGGGTTATATTCGCTTAACCAATTTAGTGTTACCGATTATGAAAAAACAACATTGGGGAAGAATCGTTAATATCATTGGGACATCGGGAAAAGAGCCATCCCCTCGTTTAGTTAAATCGGGTGTTGTCAATGCAGCTTTAATGAATTTTACCAAATCGGTAGCTAGACAAACTGCCCCCTATAATGTTTTAATTAATAGTATTAACCCCGGCGTTATTGACACCCCTAGACATCGAGACTATTTAGAAATGTATGCCGCCAAAGAAGGAACAACCCCAGAGTTAATTCGAGAAGGAATTCTAAAAACAATTCCCATGGATCGGATTGGTACGACTGAAGAATTTGCTAATCTCGTTGTATTTTTAGCTTCAGAATGCGCGAGTTATATCACGGGAATTACTATTCCGGTAGATGGAGGATCATCAGCTTCAGCCTTTTAATTTTATCTATCCAGAAAACATCAACAGCAAAAACTGTTATGAATAGCGAATCTAAACCTCAAATAGAAGAAATTAACAAGTTTAAACACAAATGGTCTAGGCTACGTTAAAGGTGATTAGTCCTCAATTCTTTGGATTTCTTGAAAAAATCTTGAGTCCAGAAACTCACTCTTGTTTTTATTGAACTTATTTATTAGGAAAAAAACAATGTTAACACCTCAAAAATCTAAGGTTAGTAAAAAAGATATTGAATCCATTTATCCCCTTTCTCCCATGCAGCAGGGGATGTTGTTTCATTCTTTATATAATCCAGAATCAAAGACGTATTTATCACAAATTCAAATCACCTTAAAAGGCAATTTAGATATTAATGCGTTCCAACAAGCTTGGCAAAAAGTAGTAGATAGACATAGTATTTTACGGACTTGTTTTGCTTGGAAAAAAACCAAACAGCCTCTGCAAGTGGTTAGAAAAAATGTCAGCTTGCCTTGGTTTAATCAAGATTGGCGATCCCATTCTCCCGCCGAACAAGAAACTAAATTTCAAAAATTATTAACCTCTGATAAAGAGCAATATTTTGAATTAGATAAAGTCCCCTTACTTCGATGTCATTTAATTCAACTTGAAGATCAAAAATATGAATTTATCCATACTGGACATCATATTTTATTAGATGGTTGGGCAACAGCAATTCTGTTGAAAGAAGTTTTCGAGTTTTACGCTGGATTTATCAACCATCGACCCGTTAATTTACCCACACCTCGCCCTTATCAAGATTATATCAATTGGGTACAACAGCAAGATCAAACCCAAGCCGAACTCTTTTGGCGACAAAATCTTCAAGGCTTTACCTCTCCAACTCCATTAGTCGTTGATAAACCGTTAAATCCTCTTGTTACTCAAAGTAAAAATTATCTTCATCAAAAATCAAAACTTTCTCCAGAAATTACCAGTCGTCTGAAATTACTCGCCCAAGAATATCGCCTTACTCTTTCTACCTTCATTCAAGGAGCTTGGGCTTTATTATTACATCATTATAGTAGTGAATCTGATATTGTATTTGGCGCAACCGTTTCGGGACGACCGCCCAATTTTACAGGGATTGAATCGATGGTTGGTATGTTTTTAAATACCTTACCCATTCGCATCCAAATTGAGCCTCAACTTGAATTATTAACTTGGTTTCAACAATTACAACAAGAGCATTTAGAACGAGAGCAATATAGTTATAGTTCTCTAATTGACATTCAAAAATGGAGTGAAATTCCTGCTCCTCATTCAGTTTTTGAAAGTTTTGTTGTCTTTGAAAATTTACCCTTTAGCGAAAATGATAGTGAGAATTTAGGCGGTTTACAAGTCGGGGAAATGCAAGATTATGGCAATGCTGATTATCCCTTAACCGTTATTGTCACCCCTGGGGAAGCCTTAAGTATTAAAATTATTTATCCTCAAGAACGATTTGAAAATGACACCATTGAACGGATGTTAGGTCATTTTAAAACCTTATTAGCAGGAATCGCCATTAATCCCCATCGTCGGATTCAAGACTTACCTCTGTTAACGGAAGCAGAACGTCAATTATTATTAATTGAATGGAATCAAACGATACCAGAAAATCCCATAAAACAGTGCGTTCATGAATTATTTGAACAACAAGCCATCAAAACTCCTTCAGCCATTGCTGTTGTTTTTCAAGAGCAACAATTAACCTATCAAGAACTGAATGAGTCTGCCAATCAACTGGCTCATTATTTACAAAAAATCGGTGTGAGTTCTCAATCTTTGGTGGGGATTTGTTTAGAACGGTCTGTCAATATGGTGATTGCCGTTTTAGCAGTGTTAAAAGTAGGCGGTGTCTGTGTTCCCCTAGACCCAACCTATCCTCAAGAAAGACTTTCTTACATCCTGCAAGACACCCAACTTCAAACCTTATTAACCCAAAAAAATTGTCAATACCTTTTAAACAGTGAAACCATTTCTCAACGGATTTTATTGGATGAACAAGGGTCAGAAATTGCCTTAGAACCCAAGACCAATCTTGACAACCCCGTGAGTTTAAAGGATTTGGCTTATATTATTTATAGTTCAGGCTCTACGGGTGTACCCAAAGGTATTATGATCCTGCATCAATCCTTAACTAATATTATTGAGGATCATCGGGTAAAAATGTCACCAGAGAGGAATTTTTTACAATTTGCTCCCTTTAATTTCGATGTCAGCTATCACGAAATCTTTGCTGCGTTGTGTTTAGGGGGGAGCTTATTTATTGTCCCAGAAGATTCGCGTTTAGACCTTGCTAAATTAAGTCAATTGTTCGCTAACAATCCAATTCATAAAGCCATTTTGCCCGTCACTTTGTTACAACAATTCATGGAAACCTATAGTGAGGAAACCTACTTATTCGCTAACTTGCGTGAAATTATTTCAGCTGGAGAGCAATTACAAATTACTCCAAGGATGATTTCTGTATTCAAACAACTCGAACATTGTACGCTATACAATTTTTATGGACCCACAGAAGCGGATCTCGTTACCAGTTATACCTTTGACCCTAATCCTGAGCTTTGGCCGAAGTATATTCCCATTGGTAAACCCGCTATTAATGTGCAAGTTTATATTTTAAATTCCTATCTTCAACCCGTACCCATCGGAGTTACTGGGGAGTTATATGTTGCGGGTGGCGGTTTAGCGCGGGGTTATTTCAATAATCCCCAATTAACCCAAGAAAAATTCATTCCTAATCCCTTTAGCGATAATTCATTGCTGTATAAAACTGGGGATTTAGCGCGTTATTTACCCAATGGAGATATCGAGTATTTAGGAAGAATTGATGATGGGGTGAAAGTTAGAGGTTATAGAATTGAATTAGGGGAAGTAGAAACTATTTTAAATCAACATCCTCAAATTGCTCAAGCTGTTGCTACAGTTCAGGGAGAAACTGCCAGAGAAAAATATTTAGCCGCTTATTTTATTCCCCGTCTAGGTGAAACCATAAACCCAGTTGAATTACGTCATTTCCTCGAAAACTGGCTACCCGATTATATGATTCCCTCTGCTTTTATGGCGATGGAATCTTTTCAACTCAGTCCTAATGGTAAGGTTGATCGAAAAGTATTACCAATACCCGATAAAAACTCCTTATCATTAACTCAAAATTATGTCGCTCCTCGAACTGCAATTGAAGAAGTTTTAGCGGAAATTTGGGCAGAAATTTTAGAAGTCGAACGAGTTGGGATTGAAGACGATTTCTTTGTGTTAGGTGGACATTCTTTAAAAGCGATTCAACTGATTAGTAAAATCCGTCAAACCTTAGAAATTGAAGTTTCTGTGCGCCAACTTTTTAATCACTCAACTATCAGCCAATTAATTCAAGTCATGATTGAATTAGTCGGGAATGAAGAGTTGCTGAATGAAATTGCTGTAACCGTTCAAGAAATTTCCCAACTTTCACCAGAAGAAGTTCAAGCTTTATTATCTCAAAACAAAAAAAAATAAGTCAACCACTCCTGAATTATTAATTACAAATGAAAAACAACTCTCAAGATCAACAAAAATTACTCAAGCTCCTGCTTCAAAAAAAAGGTATTAGTTTTAAAAAAGTAAATACTATACCTAAACGCCAATCATCCAACTCTGAATTAATTCCTATCTCTTTAACTCAGTTAGAACTTTGGTTTTTTGCTCAATTTTATCCAGAAAATTGTATTTATAACTTGCCTTGTATTTATCGCATTGAAGGCTTGCTTAATGTTCCTGCACTAGAGGAAAGCTTAAGAGAAATTGTCAAACGTCATGAAAGTTTGCGGACAACTTTTACTTGGATAGATGGGAAAGTGTTCCAAAAAATTACAGATGATCCAGTTTTTGATTTTTCAATTCTTGACCTACAAAGACTTAGTGAACTGGAGCAAAAAAAAGAAACCCAAAGATTGTTATCAGCAGAAATTAACCGATCTTTTGACTTAGAAAAAGGTTCATTATTTCGCAGTAAAGTTATAAAATTTGCTGAAGATAACTATCTGTTAATCATGATAATCCATCATATTATTGCTGATGGTTGGTCTTTGAATATTTTGAC
The DNA here is from genome assembly GCF_007095505.1 of Microcystis sp. M_QC_C_20170808_M3Col. Classification (NCBI taxonomy): domain Bacteria; kingdom Bacillati; phylum Cyanobacteriota; class Cyanophyceae; order Chroococcales; family Microcystaceae; genus Microcystis; species Microcystis sp. M_QC_C_20170808_M3Col. Next base: position 25,593 of record NZ_SFBY01000373.1, on the reverse strand, counting down.
TAAAGAGCTAGGCATTCTTTATGAAACTTTTTGTCTGAATAAACCTTCACCTTTGCCTGAATTACCGATTCAATATGGTGACTTTTCTCTGTGGCAATGGCAATCAATAAAAGATAATTCATGGCAATCTCATCTGAATTTTTGGAAGAAACATATAGGGATTAACCCGCCCATTTTAAAACTCCCTACTGATTACCCACGCACAACGGCTCAACCTGTTGAAGCAGCTATTCATCATTTCCTCATTTCCCAAAACTTAACAGACGCATTAAAGTCATTAAGTCATCAAGAAAAAGCGACTTTGTATATGACTTTATTAGCCGCCTTAAAAATATTACTCTTTTACTATACACAACAGACAGAAATTATTATTGGTGGAGTTGCGGCTAATCGTAACCAACCCGAAACACAAGATTTAATCGGACTTATGGTTCAGTTTCTCCCCTTATATACTCATGTAGAAGATCAAGCCAATTTTCGAGACTTGCTGCATCAAGTAAAAGAAATGAGTTTAGAATTTGATGCTTATCAAGAAATTCCTTTTATCACGTTAGTGGAAAAATTAAAACCGATTAGAGATCCTCAATATGCTTTGTTTCATCAAGTTATTTTCCTTTTCCAGAATGCTCCTAAACAAGATTTAAAATTGATCAATCTGACAGTCACGGACGAGTTATCAAAAATGGATATAGATGCCCATAGTGCTGAAAATGATTTAACTATATCCCTTGAAGAAACTGAGCAAGGTATAAAAGGTGCTTTCGTATATAAAGCTGATTTATTCACGACTGAAACTATTACTCAAATGGAACAATATTTTCAGCAGTTATTGAAGAATATTGTCACTGATCCTGATAAAACCATTTCTGATCTATGTCCTTTATCTGAATCCGTCTCCTTCTCCGGCAATACTTCTCCCTTGTCTTTATCAATCAATGAAATTAAATCTAATGACTTACCCCATAATCTAACTAGAGAAACCGTGATCAATATCTGGCAAGAAGTTTTAGAATTAGAAGAAATTAGTGTTAATGATAACTTTTTTGACCTTGGGGGGGATTCTCAAAAAGTTATTCAGGTAATTGATAAAATCGGTAAGATTATTAAAATTAATTGTACTTTGCGTGATTTTTTTGAAAATCCCACTGTAGCCCGTCTAATCACAACCTTTAAAAATAAATGAATTTAAGCGTATTTCCCTAGCTTTAAAAATGGTATGATTACAAAAAAAATACAGAAAAAAAATGACAAATCATCTCTTTGATTTAACAGGTAAAGTTGCAATTATCACGGGCGCTGCCCGAGGAATTGGTCGGGTATTAGCGCAAGGGTTAGCACAAGCTGGAGCTAAGGTGGTAATTGGTGATATTAATCAAGTTGGTGCTGAACAAACGGTTCAACTCATTCAAGAAGCAGGCGGCGAAGCCATGGCAATTCACACCGATGTTCGTCAACGTCCAGCTTGTCAGAATTTAATTGAACAGGCCGTTGCTCATTATGGTCAACTCGATATTATGGTTTGTAATGCAGGGGTTGAAATTCTCAAAAACACTCACGAATTAGAGGAATTGGAATGGGATGAGGTCATTAATGTTGACTTAAAAGGTTATTTTAATTGCGCTCAACTCGCAACCAAACAAATGCTGCAACAAGGTACAGGAGGTTCAATTATTATGAATTCTTCTATCTGTGCTTTCGTTGCTGTTCCCAAATCTTCAGGAGCATATAGCGCCGCAAAAGGCGGTGTCAATCAATTGGTAAAATCCCTAGCGGTCGAATTAGCTAGTAACAAAATTCGAGTCAATGCTTTTGCACCAGGGTATATGAATAATATGATAGAAGGAACAGAAGGTTTACGTTCAACTGGGGATGAAATGGACGAATTATATACTAGAATTCCCATGAAACGAACCGGAGATTTACAAGAGTTAATTGGTCCCGTCGTATTTTTAGCCTCCGAAGCTTCCTCTTATGTAACCGGAGCAATTTTAATGGTAGATGGAGGTTATACCGCTATTTAGCATCAATAATTAAACAATTTTTAGGTTGATTTGTATCCATCAAACCAACCTAAAATCACTAGATTAAAACCTATTTAACCCAGGGTAAAAATGAATCATAACTCTCAAGACAAACAAAAATTACTCAAGCTGTTACTACAAAAAAAAGGAATCGGTGTCAAAACAAATACGATACCGCCTAGAGATAAATCTCAACTTGTACCGCTTTCTTTTTCTCAAGAAAGACTTTGGTTTTTGTACCAATTGGAAGCTCAAGGCTATACCTATAATATGCCGTTTCGCTTTCAAATTGATGGCAATTTAGATATTGATATCTTTAGGAAAGCTTTGGAAACTATTATGCAACGTCATGAATTGTTGCGAACTTGTTTTCAAGAAGTTGACGAAATTTGCCGACAAATTATTAACCCGAAAATTCAGTTAAATTTGCCTTTATTGGATTTACTACAAGAACTTTCTCATCTATATGAAGCTTTTTTACAAAAACAATCTAATCCTTTACCAAATTTCCCTATTCAATACGGTGATTTTGCCGTTAGGCAAAGACAACAGTTATTTTGAATATTTTATAAAAGTGGGTTTTTAACACAATAAATGTCGATTTTATTACACCCCTAAATTCAAAAAATCCAGATCATGAATTCCACGAGGTCAATCTTATGTTTAATCTAAGACATCAATTATATTTATTGATTTCAAAATTTTTAGAAGAACAAGAACGAATCGAAAAACGTAAACAACTTTCCGACAATGCCACATTTCACAGTTCCGTCAAATTTATCGGAAACTGTGAAAATTATAGGGGAGATAAAAGTTTAATTCAAATTGAAGAAAATACAGTAATTATCGGAGAATTAGTTATATTTCCTTATGGTGGAAAAATAGAAATTGGTAAAAATTGTTATATTGGTGAAGGAACTCGAATTAGATCAGCCAATTCTATCAAAATTGGCAACGAAGTTATAATTTCCGATGATGTCAATATTTATGATACCGATGCTCATTCATTAAATTATGTCTTAAGACATAAAGAATTTGTGGAAGTCGTCATTTTCAATAATCTGATTAAGGATGCTAAGGATGTTGATATACAATCTGCACCCGTGGTGATATAAGATCATGTTTGGATTGGATTTAATCTGGCAATTCTTAAAGGAGTTACGATGGGGAAAGGAGCAATTATTGGAGCGGTTTCTGTTGTAACAAAAGATGTAGAACCTTTTACTGTAGTTGCTGGGAATCCTGCCAAAATTATCAAACGATTATGAATCTGATCCAATTCGCTTAATATTCATTCCTGATCTGTAGAAAATCCAGAAAATAGTCGTAATAAAATTTGTGATAATAATGGAGATTTTTATGGTATGCTGAATGAATGTCTAACTTAAGAGATAGACATTCAAAGTTCTAATGTCCCCATTTTAGCGCAAGGAGAATCCTATGAGTGTTGCCGAAAAAACCTCAGATAGTATAAATCTCAAAGAAGATGTTCAAACTTTCAATCAATCTCTTCAAGAATTTTTAAGATTTATTCAAGCTTATTGGTATCCTAAAGAACACCATGATAGAGCTTTTTCACAGATTATTCGTTCCTGGGGAATGCTAGTTTTATTGTTTTTGTTATTAGTGGGAGTAGTGGGTCTTAATGCGTTTAATAGTTTTGTTTTTAGAGACTTAATTACCTTCACGGAAGCTAAGGATGCAGAAAAATTAACCTATTTTGTCATCATTTATGGGATTACCCTAGGCAGTATGACGTTTTTCGGAGGATTGTCTAAGTTTCTTAAAAAACTAATTGCGCTGGATTGGTATCAATGGATCAATAGTAGTATCTTGCAAAAATATTTTGAAAATCGGGCTTATTATCGAATCAATTTTAAAGGAGATATTGAAAATCCAGATCAACGTTTATCCCAAGAAATTCAACCCATCACCAGAACAACGATGGACTTTTTAACAACCTGCGTCGAAAAACTCATGGAGATGCTGGTTTTTATTGTCATCCTTTGGTCAATTTCTAGAACCATTTCTATAGTGCTTCTGGTTTATACGATTATTGGAAATATTCTTGCTGCCTATATTATTCAACAATTAAATAAAATCAATAAACAACAATTAGACGTGGAAGGAACCTATAAATACGCCATTACTCATGTTCGTACTCACGCTGAATCAATTGCATTTTTTAGAGGGGAAGAAAAAGAGTTAAATATTATTCAAAGGAAGTTCAATCAGGTGATTAAAATCATTATTGAAAGAATTAATTGGGAAAGAACCCAGGAATTTTTTAACCGTGGCTATGAATCCATTGTTCAAATCTTCCCCTTCTTAATTGTTTCCCCATTATATATTAGTGGTAGAATTGAGTTTGGACAAGTTAATCAAGCCAGCTATTGTTGCTATTTCTTTTCCACAGCTTTATCCGTGTTAGTGGATGAATTTGGACGCTCCGGTGAGTTTATTAATTATATTGAACGTTTAGAAGATTTTTCCCAAGCTTTAGATACTGTAAGCGAACAAACCAACCAGGTTAATACCATTAAAGTCATTGAAGATAACAATCTAACTTTTGAGGATGTCACCTTACAAACTCCCGATGCTGCTAAAGTGATTGTCGAACATTTATCCCTGTCCGTTGAACCAGGGGAAGGTTTATTAATTGTTGGTCCAAGTGGTCGAGGAAAAAGTTCTCTTTTACGCGCTATTTCTGGGTTATGGAATACAGGTACAGGTCATTTGGTGCGACCTCCCCTCGACGATTTATTATTTTTACCCCAACGTCCTTATATCATTTTAGGAAACTTGCGTGAACAGCTAATTTATCCCCAAACGACAACGGAGATGAGTGAATCCCAATTAAAAGAAATATTACAAGAAGTTAACCTGCAAGATGTTCTTAATCGCATCAAAAATTTTGATGAGGAAGTGGATTGGGAAAATATTTTATCTTTAGGAGAACAACAACGTCTAGCCTTTGCGCGACTGTTCGTTAATCAGCCAGATTTTGTGATTTTAGATGAAGCCACCAGTGCTTTAGATTTAAAAAATGAAGATCATTTATATAAACAGTTACAACAAACTGGAAAGACCTTTATTAGTGTCGGACATCGAGAAAGTTTGTTTAACTACCATCAAAAGGTTTTGGAACTTTCCGAGGATTCTACTTGGCGATTAATGAGAATGGAAGACTATCATCCATCAGCAGCGATTGCCACTCATTCTAACAATGCCAAAACCGTTGATGAAACCATAGAAATTGTCTCTGAAATTAACAATCAAGACAATTTTACCCATCAAGAAATGCAAAAACTGACCAACTATAGCTTAAGTACCATCAAAAATAAAGCCAGTCGAGGTCAAACGATTATTGGCAATGATGGCATGAGCTATCGTTATGACAAAACCCTTGATATTGCCAAATGGGTGAGAGTTTAGCTTCTCAGGGAGCTTCGATCGAACTTAAAAAGGCATCTTGCCGCAGTTCGGGAACCTTCAAAGAAGATTCTCGACCCATTACATTGTTCGCCAATTCCGAGTTAAATTGGCGGATTAAAAGCCACCTGGACTTAAATAACTGGGATTTTCCTGTAGGGAAGTATCGAAGGGATTGGGTAAATCTTGGGTGCGAATTAAGGGGCCAGACTGTTGCTGTTGCATGACATCATAGTATAAAGTTTCGGTCAATTTGGCATCCCGGGTAATCATATTATCGAAATAGGAACCTTCGGGAAAAGTACGCCAACCAAAAAGAGAGTTTAACTGTCCTAAAATGTTGGTGTAGTCGTAGAAACGACCCGTATTGTTATTAACAGCGCGGTTAAACAAACCGGGGATATTATTAAATCCCACCGCCGTATCGGGAGAGGGGACAAGTTGCAATTGTTGGATTTTTACCGGTGGGGGATTGGTGGCGGGTGGATTTTGGGCGATCGCACTAGGCGGACTCAACCAGACTAAACCGGTTAAACAAAACAGAGAAGGAAGTAAAAATTGAGCGCGCATGGGTAAAAATCTCCTCACAGGGATAGGGTTAATTAAAAAATCCCGTCAATGGGACAAGAAAGAAATCAATACTAGCGATCGAGTCAATATATAATGACTTTTGGCTCAATTGTAACCGAAATTTTGGAGTCAGTTAGGCTCCCAATCCTGAAAATATGGCTAATTCCTCGGTAGCGACTCTCGATACTGCTTCCCTGCGTCAATTTCTCCTCGATGCTCTTGTCCGTCTTGCCTATCGAGAGGGGGACTTCACCCTGTCTTCAGGACAAAAAAGCCGCTACTATATCAACGGTAAACAAGTTACCCTCACTGCGGAGGGAGCTTTAGCCGTGGGGCGTTTATTGCTGTCTCTACTGCCTCTAGATACCCAAGCGGTGGCAGGATTAACCCTAGGGGCGGATCCGATTGTCAGCGCGGTTAGTGTGGTATCTGCCTACGAAAATCGCCCGATTCCAGCTTTAATCGTCCGCAAAGAGGCAAAAGGTCACGGGACTATGGCTTATATCGAGGGGCCGACTTTAAACCCCGGTGCTGCGGTGGTTGTCCTCGAAGATGTGGTGACAACCGGGAAAAGTGCCATGGTAGCGGTAGAAAGATTACGGGATGCGGGTTATCAAGTAGATTTAATCATTGCTTTGGTGGATAGAGAGCAAGGAGGGGCGGAATTTTACCAATCTCAGGGAATAAAGTTTCAAGCTTTGTTTTCAATTCGGGATCTACAGGCGGCCTATCAGAAAAAATAGCGGCGATTGGCAAGAAACGCTCGATAACTGGATTTTAAAAGTCGGTAAAACTTATCGCACAAGGGACCGGAGAGCGGCTTTAACTGTCTAAACGGTAACTTATCTACACTTTTTTCCTGTGAATAATTGGTCACTAGCCGAGGTTTTCGGCGCTAAGAAACAGATGAGAACATTGATAGATTCAGAGTCTAACTATTGACTAATAGCTATTCTCGGCGGGGGAATCAAGATTGCTAGACTCTCTTGGCTGCTAATGAGTTGAAGCCTTTGTCACTTTACTGATAACCCTCAGACCGACTAACTGTATACTAGGCTATAAGATTTGCTTAAAAATCTTCAGACCATGCCGAACTATCGACAGTACAGCGATCGCCAAATATGAATCAAGGCATAGATTTACAAGAAAGTTTCATTAAATCCCTAACAGACTTGGGATTAAGTGGAGGACTGGCTAAAGCGATTTGGATGCCTTTACCCATGTTCCTGATGATTATAGCCGCCACAGTGGGGGTTTTAGTCTGCGTCTGGTTAGAAAGGAAAATTTCCGCCGCCGTCCAACAGCGTATCGGACCGGAATACGCAGGCCCCTTGGGCGTTTTACAACCGGTCGCCGACGGTCTGAAATTAGTCTTTAAAGAAGATGTCGTCCCCGCTAAGGCTGACCCTTGGTTATTCCTCTTTGGGCCAATTTTGGTGGTGATGCCGGTGTTTGTCTCCTATCTCATCGTCCCCTTCGGTCAAAATCTGGTGATTACCGACCTAAACGTGGGTATCTTTTTATGGATTTCCTTATCCAGTATTGCCCCCATTGGCTTATTAATGGCGGGTTATGCCTCGAATAATAAGTATTCCTTGCTGGGAGGCCTGCGGGCGGCGGCGCAATCGATTAGTTATGAAATTCCCTTGGCTTTATCGGTATTAGCGATCGTGATGATGTCTAATAGTCTCAGTACCATTGATATTGTCGAACAACAATCCGGTTATGGCATTTTAGGCTGGAATATCTGGCGCCAACCGGTGGGGTTTCTGATTTTCTGGATTGCCGCTTTAGCTGAGTGTGAACGTCTGCCTTTCGATTTACCGGAAGCGGAGGAGGAATTGGTCGCCGGTTATCAAACCGAATACGCGGGGATGAAATTCGCTCTTTTTTATGTGGGTTCCTACGTTAACCTCGTGCTATCGGCCCTAGTTTTCGCCGTCCTCTATCTTGGTGGTTGGGAATTTCCTATCCCCGTCAATGCTTTGGCCGGCTGGTTGGGAGTTAGTGAAACCAATCCTTGGCTACAAATTATCACCGCTTCCCTAGGGATTACGATGACAGTATTAAAAGCCTATTTTCTCATCTTCATCGCTATTCTCTTGCGTTGGACCGTACCCCGGGTTCGCATTGACCAATTACTCGATTTAGGCTGGAAATTCCTCCTACCGGTATCTTTAGTTAACCTACTACTTACCGCCGCCCTAAAACTAGCTTTTCCCTTTGCTTTTGGCGGTTAATTTCCGTTTTTGCCCTGTTAACCCACTATACCTCTGACCATCATGTTTAACATCCTCAAACAAGTCAGCGATTACGCCAAAGGTAGCATTCAAGCGGCGAAATACATCGGCGAAGGTTTATCCGTTACCTTTGATCATATGCGTCGTCGTCCGATTACCGTCCAATATCCCTACGAAAAGTTAATTCCCTCGGAACGTTATCGGGGTAGAATTCACTTTGAGTTCGATAAATGTATCGCTTGTGAAGTTTGTGTGCGAGTTTGTCCGATTAATTTACCAGTAGTAGATTGGACTTTTAACAAGGAAATTAAAAAGAAAGAACTCAAACACTACAGTATCGATTTTGGGGTCTGTATTTTCTGCGGCAATTGTGTGGAATACTGTCCGACTAATTGTTTGTCCATGACCGAAGAATACGAACTAGCGACCTATGATCGTCATGAATTAAACTATGATAACGTCGCCCTAGGCCGTTTACCCTACAAAGTCACCCAAGACCCGATGGTGACACCTCTGAGGGAATTAGGTTATCTACCTAAAGGTGTCATCGAACCCCACGATTTACCCGCCGGTAGTCAACGCGCCGGTAAACGTCCAGAAGAAATTACCGATTAATTAGCAGTTAGGGGACAGGAGACAGGAGTTGGAAACTTAACAGTAATAACTGATAACTGATAACTAATAATTAATAACTCTCAAACATAAAAGGAGATGGAACTACTGTGAATTTAGCCGAGGGCGTTCAAATAGTATCTTTTGGCATTTTAGCGGCCCTGGTAATCGGGACAGCTTTAGGCGTGGTACTATTATCTAATATCGTTTATTCCGCCTTTTTATTGGGCGGTGTTTTTATCAGCATTTCGGGTTTATATCTCTTACTAAATGCTGACTTTGTAGCGGCGGCACAAATTCTAATTTATGTGGGCGCAATTAACGTTTTAATTCTCTTTGCCATTATGCTTGTTAACAAGCAAGAGGACTTTTCTGATATTCCTAAACGTTGGATTCGTCGGGCATCTACTGCTTTAGTTTGTGTGGGTTTATTTGTACTGTTATCGACCATGGTTTTAATCACGCCTTGGTCAATTTCTAGCACTTCTCCCGCAGTAGTGACTAATACTTTAGTAGAAATCGGTAAGCATTTCTTTAGTGATTTCCTGCTACCCTTTGAATTAGCTTCCGTGCTATTATTAATGGCCATGGTCGGAGCAATTATTTTAGCTCGTCGTGACCTTATCCCCACCCTGAAAGCTGAAGAACCTACGGCCACAGCCTTAACATTACCCGAACGACCTAGAGAATTAACCGCCCCTAAATAAGACCAAAGAAAGAGGTATCATGCAGATTCAGTTAGAGTATTATTTGTTATTAGCGGCGGCTTTGTTTTGTATCGGAATTTACGGTTTAGTCACCAGTCGCAATGCTGTCCGGGTTTTAATGTCGATCGAATTGATGCTCAATTCCGTTAACATTAACTTAATGGGTTTTTCCAACTATCTTGACCCCGCTAATATCAGAGGCCAAATTTTTACTATTTTCGTGATTACCGTAGCGGCAGCCGAGGCAGCCGTGGGTTTAGCGATTATCCTGACTATCTATCGTAACCGCGACACGATCGATATGGAACAGTTTAATCTGCTCAAATGGTAAGCTTTTAAATATTTACCCCCCCTCTCCCTTTTTTGGGGAGAGTTTTTTTTGGCTAATTTTCCCTGTTAACGGGGATAAATCTCGGTGACAACTCGATCGGGGGAACTACTACTAACAACAATGTTATTATCTTCTAAAGTGCCGATCGCTTTATCGCCGGTGAGATTAAATTTTGGTTCCTGTTGTTCATAGATAATATTCCCCTCGGCCTCGACAATTTTTTCCGACATTTTCCAAGTTAAGATCTGACTATACAATTGCGCTCCAGTTTTCTGATTAATTCCCTTAACCCCATCCTTGAGATAAGCGATACGATTGCCTAATTCCACCACCACACGATTACCGGTAATAGTGATTTGATCTTGATATTGAAAAATTTCCGTGGGGCGATCGGAAGTTAGGGTACGATTTTGATAGTTCCAAATTGCCTGAGAACCAGAAATCTGTAAAGGTGGTTCTAAAGAGCGATATTCGAGGTTTTCTTGGAGGATAACCTGATTATTTTTTCTTTCCCAACGACCGCCGATAGCAGTCAGGCGATCAATAATAGTTTTACTAATATAGCGATCAAAAGCGACTTTTTGATCGGTACTAATGACCTGTTGCGGAATTTCCCAGTACAGGCGCTCGGTTTGCAGAACGACACGGGATTCCTTGGCGGTAGCCACCACTTGACCTTGTAATTCTAGTTTTTCTTGGCGCGTGTCGTAGCGTCCTTGGCGCGCCTTGGCTTCTAGTTGTAGATGACTACCTTTGATCCCTTTGGGGGAGATTAAAACACCTTCCTTGGGTAGCCAACGCAATTCCGGCGCGTTAATAATGGCCTTATTGCGGGGATCCACAGCCACAATATTATCTTTGAGGAGAATTTCCTGGCCTTCCTTGTAAACTTCACCGCGGTCGGCACTAACCTGTAAAACTACTTTCCCATCTTGATAGATATTGCCTTTGATATTTTCCAGACGGGCGATTTTTTGGTCTTGGGTGTAGGTAGCTTTTTTGACCTGAATTTTCCAGAGGGGTTGTCCCGAGGGGTTAGCCTGTTCTAAGGTGGCATTATTGAGAATTAAGCGGCCAGTTTCTTCAATTTTAGGCGATTCTGTCGGCGAAATTTTCGGCGGATCGGGAGGTTGACAGGCCGTTAATCCCAGCAAACCGATTAGAAGGGCAGCCCCGCGCCCAATTGATAATTTTAATTGTAACCGCTGCCTCAATTTCGATCGCTCCGCTGCTATTTTATTAGGGTTCGAGAATAGAGTCGCCTCCATCCCCTCCCATTCAGAACCGTACATGAGACTTTTACCTCATACGGATCCTCGTTTGACTGTTCCCTTGTTAAGGATACAGCCTGACATTCATTGGCTGTCTATATATCATTGTAGTTGACTCAAGGTCAAGTTAACTACGGATGATTCTAGGCTTCCATTGGCTGCTGTTTGATCACTGAAGACCCGACTAGGCAATTATTTCAGGCATTTCAGCCTTATTTCATGCCTAAACGTTTCGCACATCTTTAGTTATTTTATCTTGACCAAATTTCAATAGCCAGATCAGCTAGATAATTAGCTCGCTTTTCAATTTCTTCCTTATTCCAGACATTTTTGTCATAAAAGTATTTGTTCAAAGAAACATTACTGTCTTTCAACAAACTAACTTTATCTAAAAACTGTTTATTAGATAAGCCTGAATTGTCGGCCGTCAAAGTCAGATTACCTAAAGTATGTAGCCAAGTTTTATGTATTTGTTCGTGATTATCACCAAGCATATCTTGCCAGTGCGCTGTTAATTTCTGGGGCATTATATGCTCTATTGTCAGGTTCTTAGTATCAACCATCTCTTTGGTCATGCGGCGTTCTATGGTTTCCAGAATAAGCTTAACTCTATCATTTGTTTTGGCATTTTTACTATAGATGTCTTTTTTGATTAGTCCTTCACGAAATTCATCGTCTGATGGCCATGACTTTTCTCCTTTATAATCTCTCAGAACTTTTTTGAGATTAAACAGTGTATTATTAGAGTTAGTTTCTTTTTTTATGTCTTTATATAAATTTTCAAAAATTTTCCCTAAAATTCTTGTAGATTTATTAACAAAGGATCGTCGAACAAAGTATGATTCTAAACAATCAACAATTTGAAGGAAATCCTGAATAGATAAATGCTTGTCTTGAAAATCTTTATAGATATTGAGAAGAAAAATATGACCAGTACCAAAATCTAGGCGATTTAATCGACTAAATCTATCTTTTAGTTCCTCTTTGTTTTCACTTTCTTGGGGACAAACAAGACACTGATAATATTCAGCAAAGTTAATCAACTCATCTAGTTTATCTTTAATATTAAAATTATTGTTTTCCGCATTTTTGTCTAGGCGTTTTTTAATTTCTTTATAAACTTCTTTTTGACTAATTGATTCACCGTCTTTGCGAAGATAGAACCAAAAAGAATTAGTCAATAATTCAGCATATTTTTCCTCTTTTTTTATTGGCTCTGTAGTAGCTAGTCTTTTAAAAGATGCTTCAAGAGGTTGCCACTTTTGTTTGTATATATCTTCTCGTTGTTCACTAGGTAACTTCATAAAAACATAGTTACGGACTAAATCTGCTTGGGTAAGTTCTTGTCCTTTTGTATTGAGACTTTCAAAAATAAGATAAGGATTTTCTTCGCTATCAGAAGTAATATTGACTAAAATTAAACGCTCTAAAAGAATATTTTTGAAGAGTTTATGTTCTCCCTCTGCAAAATTCTTCTTTTTAAGACGTTCCTTAAAGTATTGATATGCCTTATATATTATTTTGTTATCAAATTCTCTGCTATTTTGGTTTTTGATGATACTTTTGTAAGCTTCACGATCATCTTGAGTTGGCAAGATTTTATAAAAATCATCATCTTTTTTAAACTTATTTATCAGATAGTATTCATATAATTCTTCCGCCAACTCTGTATGGTTTTTCTCTTGTAAATAATTTCGCAAAGCCGCTATGATGATGGCAAGAGTAGTAAGACGTTGTTGTCCATCTATTACGACATACGGAGATATACCTTCGGCTGTTCCAGGAATTGACTGGGTGACAATAGAACCAAGAAAATGAGGTTCTTGCTCCTTATCATAGAGACTCATTAGATCTTCCCATAAAGTCTCCCATTTTAACTTGTCCCAAGAATAAGGTCTTTGAAATAGAGGGATTTGAAATTGTTTAGTACCTTCAAGTAAATTACGAAGACTGGTTTCTGATGCTTTCATGATTTGATTTGCTCCTGCAATCGTTTTGTCTTTGCTAAAAGTGGCAAAAATTGTCTCAATTTGATTAGCCCATAAACGCCGAGCTTAGGGAACCGTCCGAAACCTTCCACGGCGAACTAAGGAAATCAACTAACTAAATAAAATCGCCCAGTTAACGGGAGAATGACCCCCACCGAGGCGGTTTATCCTCCTTCAAGGTGACATCTTTCACCCAGTTTAACTGATTTTCAATACTCCAATGCCCCTGAATTGCCTTCAAAAAGGCTTCCGCAGACAATCTTTCACTACTGATGAAATAAGTCTTCTCCTCAAAGTTCTTTCCCTCCCGTTTGCCTTGACGTTCCACTAGGACAAAGCTTTGTCAACCTTTCCATCCTGCTCATGGTTATATACTGAAACGATGCTGACTCACATCTTGCTCGCAAGTCTGTCCACCTTTTACCGTACACTTAATACTTTTTGCCCCAGTTGCCAGGATGGTCTGGTATTTGCTTTACTCGCTAGTTTTGCTGGGAAAAACTCCCGGTTGTACGGTGAGAGTTTGTTGTTTACCCCTGCGGTTAATCTCGATTTCCAGATTACCACCGATCGCACTGGTTTCTACACCTTGCTGCACATCGGAAGCGGTTTTAACGGGGTTTCCTGCCACAGTTTCGATGATATCACCCGCTTGCATTCCGGCTTTTTGGGCGGGGGAATTTTCCACCACTCGCAGGACGATTACCCCTTCATTTTGGTCAATATTAAAGTTTAATTCTTTAGTTTCGTTCAATTGCTGCCGTAATTCTGGGGTTAGCGTCACCATGTGGATACCGATGTAGGGATGTTCCGCTTTACCCTTGCTAGATAGCTGTCCCGCCACTTTTTGGGCGGTTTCGATGGGAATAGCAAACCCTAAACCCTGAGCATCGGCCCGAATTGCCGTATTAATGCCGATAACTTCCCCCTTGGCGTTCAGCAACGGGCCGCCGGAATTGCCGGGGTTAATAGCGGCATCGGTTTGAATAAAACGGACTCGTTTATCGGGAACCCCCACTTCGCTGCTAGTCCGGCCCAAGGCACTAATAATGCCCACCGTAACCGTATTATCTAAGCCTAGGGGATTGCCAATAGCGATCGCCCACTCCCCGGGGATTAAAGTTTCGGCCTTGCCAAAAGTCACCGTCGGTAAATTTTCCGCCTCGATTTTCACCAGGGCCACATCGGTCATATTGTCAACCCCCAGGACTTTACCCTGATAGGTTTGACCGTTTTTCAAAGTCACTTTTACTTGGGTTGTCCCTTCCACCACATGGGCATTAGTTAAAAGTAGTCCATCTGTACTGACTATAAACCCAGAACCGGTTCCCCGTTCCAAATGCTCCCTGGGAATCGGCACTTCATTACCAAAAAAGCGCCGAAAAAAGGGCTGTTTAAATTCTTCGGGAATTTGGTCGGCCACTTCCCGGGCCGAGTCAATCCGCACCACCGCCGGCCCGACTTTCTGCACGGCCTGGGCGATAAAATTAACATTGCCGTCGTTTTGGGGAATAACAGGGAGAGAGAGGGAAGCGGGGAGGATTGCCGGCGGTTTATTTACCTCTAGGGGCGCTTTTCTGCTTAAATACTGATTTCCTAGCACCCCCACAGTACCGCCTAGGGCGAGTAATCCCAGTGAAATCCCCAATCTTGTCAATAAACCCATAAGCTCTAGCCCTAAAATGTCGTGTGCGGTAGAATCGGCCCCAAACTTACCTATATTATAGGCTGTCTTTTTTGTCGGTAGGAAAGAATCAATGGGAACTTACCCCGTTTACCGGTCTTCTTTTAGCGGTAAAATCACGAAACAGCTTTGAGAATCTCAGTTCATGCAATTGTTTGATCGCATCCGTTTAGGGATAGCCGTAGCGGTGGCTAAAACCGTTACTGCTCTGGTTAAAGGACTCCGTTTAGGGGCTGCCAGCGTCTTGCCGGGGGAAATTGCCCGTCGTCTCCATCCCCGTTTGTTACCGCTACTCTGTGGGCAAGTCCGACGAGGGGTAATCTTGGTGGTTGGCACGAATGGAAAAACTACCACTTCCCTACTCCTAAGAACTATTCTAGAGCGTCAGGGGGCAAAAGTCACCCATAATACCACCGGGGCGAATTTAATTAATGGTTTAATCACTGCTTTATTAGCCGATGCCAATTTATTCGGCACTTTAAAGGCTGATTATGCCATTTTAGAAGTGGATGAAAATATTCTCCCTTTGGTTTTAAAAGATTGTCGTCCTCGCGCTATTTTAGCTCTAAATTTGTTTCGCGATCAACTCGATCGCTATGGGGAAGTAGATACAATTAGTCGCCGTTGGCAAGGAGCCATATCTCCCCTACCCACCAATACTTTAGTGATTCTCAATGCTGATGATCCGACCCTTTCCCATTTGGGTCAACAACTGCCCCAACGAGTTGTATATTTTGGCTTAAGTGAGCCAGAATTATATCTAGAAGAAATTCCCCACGCTGTCGATTCTATTTACTGTCCTAAATGTGGTGCTTCTTTGGATTATCGCGGGGTTTATCTCTCCCATTTAGGGGATTTTAGTTGTCCTAGTTGCGGCTTTAAAAAGAGTAGTCCTGCTTTTCATAGTCAGGATTGGCCGCAGATTTTAATCGGTGTTTATAATAAATATAATACTTTAGCGGCGGGTTTAGTAGCCCAGGAATTAGGGATTAAAGATCGAGAAATTTTTGAGACAGTTCAGGGTTTTAAAGCGGCTTTTGGTCGAGCAGAAGAATTAGAAATTGAGGGTAAAAAAGTTAGAATTTTACTGTCTAAAAATCCCGTGGGTATGAATGAAACAATTCGCGCAGTGGCTGATATTTTACAGAAAGAAAAGTCTTCTACTACTCTCTTAGTTCTCAATGATCGCATCCCCGACGGTACGGATGTTTCTTGGATTTGGGATGTGGATACGGAAAAATTAACCCGTTTGGGAACAACTTTAGTAGTGACAGGCGATCGACTTTATGACATGGCTTTACGCTTACAATATAGTCAGGATAGTCTCAGTTATCCAGTTAATTTAATTGTTGAATCCGAGCTAAAAAAAGCGATTCAAATTGCGATTAATAACACCAAAAATGAGGAAACTTTACATATTTTACCTACCTATTCTGCTATGTTAGAAGTACGAGAGATTCTCACGGGACGAAAGATTTTGTAGAAGTTAGAAAAGAGTGAAGATTGGTGTTAGGTGTTGGGGTGTTAGGGTGTTAGTTGAATTCCCCCATTTCCCCATTCCCCCATTTCCCCATTTCCCCATTTCCCCATTCCCCCATTCCCCCATTTCCCCATTTCCCCATTTCCCCATTCCCCCATTCCCCCTATCCCCCATCCCCTATCCCCCATTCCCTAATCCCCTAAAAAATTATGCAAGAACTAGAACTAAAAATCGGCTGGTTATATCCGACATTAATGAGTACCTACGGCGATCGAGGTAATGTTATTACTATCCAAAGAAGATGTCAATGGCGTGATATTGCTGTGACAATTATTCCCCTAGATGCTCAAACAGAAACCGAGACATTTTATCAAGTAGATATAATTGTTGGGGGTGGGGCGCAGGATCGGCAGCAGGAGATCGTTATGCGCGATTTACAAGGGGCAAAAGCAGCGGCGATGAAAGAACAATTATCGGCAGGAATACCTGGTGTTTTTACCTGTGGTTCCCCACAATTATTAGGCCATTATTACGAACCAGCTTTCGGTCAAAGAATCGAAGGATTAGGATTATTAGACCTAGTAAGTAAACATCCTGGACCGGATGCAAAACGCTGTATCGGTAACGTGGTTTTTGAAATTACGGCCTCTCCTTTAGCGGAGGAAATAAAAGCTATGACTGGGGAAAAACCGCTAGTAATTGGCTTTGAAAATCACGGGGGTCGTACCTATTTACAGACCGTTTCTCCCTTGGGAAAGGTGATTACCGGTTACGGCAATAACGGAGAGGACGGTTATGAAGGAGCATTTTACCACAATGCGATCGCTACCTATGCCCATGGTCCGCTACTACCCAAAAATCCCTTTTTAGCCGATTGGTTAATCCAAAAAGCTTTAGAACAAAAGTATCAAAAAGCCATTTTTTTAACAAAACTTGATGATTCTCTGGCCTTGAAGGCACGATTTGCCATGTTTGAACGACTAGAACTAACCGGCGTGACCAATAAAGCCTAAACTGGTCATATACACTTATGGCAGGAGATAGTCAAACTAGCCATTAAGAATTTTAATTGTGGCAGCTTATGAAATTATGACTGGAAAAATTATCGAGCGTCAAACGGCGGGGTTTCTCGTCCTCATCATTCCCCTAGCGGTGCTAATCATCCTTGTTTTTACCGCTTGGCCATTGATCCTACTTGTCTTCTTCTTAACTCTGGCAGTCAAGGTGTGGCAAGACTATCGCTGGTCAAAATTATCGACGGTGATTAACCCCTATTTCAATCAACTTTTACAGGACAATCAAGGTTGTCTCACCCCGATTGACCTATCGGCAAAAGCCAATCTCACGGCCAAATTAGCCAGACAATTTTTAGACAAAAAAGCTGAGGAATTTGGGGCGCAAAAAAAAGCTGTAGGCGATAAGGGTATGGCCTATTACTTTATCACCGCCAGTACCTTGGGTAGTATTTTTGATGAGAGTGACCCCTCTTTAGAAGAAATAGGGGAAAAACAAGTTCCTGCGATTACTGCCTCGAGATCACCCCTGACTAATTTAGAACAATCGCAGGAGGCTAAATCCCCCCTGATTGTCGCCGAGAAGAGCGAAAATTCTGTCCCGGAGGTTCCTGTTATTTCCTCCTCCCAACCTCTGACTAATTTAGGTAAATTATTTGAGGAAAAAGAGGAAGAAAAAACCGAAACGATCGCTGTTCAAGAAACGGTAATTCAAGAACCGGAGGAGATAATTAATCCTAGTTTGAACAGTCCTGACAGTTCTTTATCCCAATCAGAATCAGAAGTTAGGGAAGAATCTCTAACCACTGTATCTGAAACCATCTCATCGATGAGTTTGGCGGATTTGGCTAAACGTTTAGGAGTTACCCCAGCCGTTTTGGGTAGAAACAAGAAAAATAAATCCGAAACAGAATTTGCCGATTGGAGTCGCATCAGAGATCCCGATGGTATTGCTTGGAAATTTGACGCAAAAAACTCCTTATTTGTGGTCAGCTGATAGGGAATTTGTTTTGTTTTTTAGACAGGCTCAATGCCTGTCTTTTTTGGCTCTACGTCCGACTCCTGTTTCATCTACAAAATTGCCTTCAAACACCAAAATCTCTTCACCACCAGGATGTCCATGCAGCGGGAAAAAACCACCGGGATAGAATCGAGTCAGCATTGTCAATGGATGATCCTGGATTTCATGGTCAGACTCGAAACAGCCAAACCATAATGGTTCTTCCGAACTTACACTGTAGAAAATTCCTCAAGCTCCCTTTCAGAATTAGAAATGATGTCCGATGAAAATCTAAATCAGAAAATTAGGCAAGTTTTGGGAGTACAAGCAATGGCGGGAATGCTGAAGGATTTAACTTCGGAACAAATGGCAGAGTTTGACGCAGTGATCGCAAGTTTTAGACAAAAATATTAAATAGTCGTGGGTTATCTACTCGATACTAACATCGTCACAGCTATTCTCAAAGACAACTAAGTAGTTGTTGAGAAATTAAGTGAAGTAAGACTACAAGGAAATGATGTTTTTATAAGCTGTATTACCTATTTAGAAACTGAGGCTGGGTTATTAGCAGTTAAAGCAACGAATAAGTTAGCAAGATTTCAGGATTTGTGCCGCACTGATTTAAGAGTATTGTTATTAGATACAATGGAAATTGTCCATGAAGCTGCAGCAATTTCTGCTGATTTAAGGCGCAAAGGAACCCCAATACAAATGGCTGATATTCTCATTGCAGCAACAGCTATTAGCCATAATCTCATCCTCATTTCTGATGACTCAGATATGCTGAGAGTTCAGAGATTAACGGTAGAAAATTGGCTGCGATGATGTAGGGAGATAAGCTGTTCATCATTGTAATCAAACCAATCTTATCCTAGGTTGGGTTTCGTTCCTCAACCCAATCTACAGATTACTAAAAATTGTTGATAAGTAACAATTTTAGTTATTCCAAATTGTTGCAAAATCAATAAATCTTGATCGCCTGTAATTAAAAAATCAGCTTGACTATCTTTGGCTAAGGCTAAAAGGTAGTTATCTTTAGCGTCTCTACAGATATTAATTTTTGATTTAGTCTCAATACATAACCCAATTATGCTTAAAAGTTCAAGTAATTCTTGAACTTTACTTTGGGGAAAATGCTTTTGTAATTTTGGTCTTTTGGTAACAAGGTTAATTTCATTAAGTAGCTGTGGAGAAAAAATCGGCACAAGAGTTTTTTCAATCAGTAGATATTTTAAACTGGCTAACTGTTTACCAATAAGAAAGCTAATCCAAAGGTTAGTATCAATAATAACTTTAATCGGTGGCTTGTTGTCCATAAATTTTAGCCCTAACTTCCTCCACTTCTTCGGTAATTGTCTCCAGGGAAAGCTCATCAGTTTTAAAGGTTTCTAAAAGTTGGGTTAGTTTTTGATTTAAAGTTTCTTTTTCGAGTTCTTTACTGAGTTGTATTTTGTCACTTTCTGGGAGTTGTTTAACCAAATCTAAAATCTGGTCAAAGTTTAAGGTTAGTTGGTAAGTTTTTTGGTTCATTTTCTCAAATTATTGTTTATTGATAAAGCGAGGTATTAGGTATCAAGTTCCTGAAAAGCTGATGTTTATAGGAGCAAAACCACTAAAATTAGACTTGACAAAAAACCTGAGATCGTTATATTCTACAGGTTAAAAGCTTTGAGAGAAGGATAACCAACCCCCACGCCCCACGCACCAATTATATCATTCATTCTACCTGAATATCAAACAGGAACTAGAAGCCTGTTACTAGGGAGAGATTGCTACGGGGGGATATTGATTGAGAGATCAAGGTTAACTCTGGTATCATACCATATAAAGCTTTTGTCGGGTGCGTTAGTAATAGCGTAACGCACCAATTTTCTTAAGATGGTGCGTTACGGCGCGATCATAGTTTAATTATGGCTCTTCGTTACTTGGTATGGTTCGATAGGGGGGCATAAATCGACTAAATCCT
This sequence comes from Microcystis sp. M_QC_C_20170808_M3Col, assembly GCF_007095505.1. Classification (NCBI taxonomy): domain Bacteria; kingdom Bacillati; phylum Cyanobacteriota; class Cyanophyceae; order Chroococcales; family Microcystaceae; genus Microcystis; species Microcystis sp. M_QC_C_20170808_M3Col. The sequence continues at coordinate 5,278 of NZ_SFBY01000373.1, read as the reverse complement.
TATCTGGCAAGAGATTTAATCCATTAGTTCGCTCTAGATCAAAAATAATTGACAAAAATCGCCAAATATCTTTCTATATAAGGGTTTCATCTCTTATAATCCTGTCCGTTGCATAAGACAAACCGAAGAGCCTTAATTATTAACAAATTTCCTTTAAATACGCGCAAACACGCACCCTACAAACCACAGATTACTACCTCAATTTTTTCAAAAAAATCGACCCGCCGCTAGGCGGGAAAAAGAGAAAAATTGAAAAAAGTAAAAAAGGGTAAAAAAGGGTAAAAAGAGAATAAGGGTTACAGAGTCCTCCCAGCACCGCACACCACCCGAAAACCGAGGAAGAAGCTGAAGTAGTCGCGGCGGAAGTAGTAGAAGCGGAAAGCGGAACGGCAGAAATTCGGATTGAGGTACCAAGAACCGCCCCGCAGTATTTGATAATCATTATCATTTGTCAGCCAAGCACTGCCATCCTTTGGCGCTCCGATATAGTTATCGTGCCAATTGTCCTCGCACCACTCCCAAACATTGCCACTCATGTCATACAGTCCCCAAGCATTAGGCCTTTTCTGGCCCACAGGATGAGTTTTATCCTGAGAATTTCCGTTATGCCAAGCGTAATCTCCTAACTGATTGGCATCATCACCGAAATAATAGCGAGTGGTTGTCCCCGCACGACAGGCATATTCCCATTCCGCTTCCGTCGGTAGGCGATAGGTTTTTCCTGTTATTTGACTCAATTTTTGGCAAAAGGCTTGAGCATCATTCCAACTAACCTTTTCTACCGGATTTTGGGGATTGTTTTGAAACAGAGAGGGATTGTTTCCCATTACCGCTTCATATTGTGCCTGAGTCACCGGATATTTCCCGATCGCAAAACTGTTTATTTTAACTGGGTGTTGAGGCTTTTCATAACTTGTAGCATCGCGATCACTATCAGGAGAGCCCATGATAAATTGACCTGCTGGTAAGCCTACCATCTCCAGTGTTATTCCCTTGGATATTTTTTCGGTGAAGTTTGTCAGTGGAGTTGGCGCTACTTTAGGTAGGGGTGTAGATGTCACCGGAGCGTTACTTTTCCCTAAGTTACAATCCTTTGCGCGAGAGGAGAGAGCCCCCAGGAAGCCACCATTGAGACCGAACCGGAGCAGAAACATCTCAAGAAACGATAACTGCAAAGCCAGCGGGAATAAATGCGGCTCCAGACTGGTACCTATCTGCCTAGCAATAACCACAGCAACCACAACCATCAGTGAGTAAATACAATACATCGAATATAGCAAACTGAAACCGATCTCATCCTTAAGAGAACGCAAAAAGTCCCAGTTGACAAAAAGTTTAATACGCCGAATAAGCCGAATAAAACAATTAGGCTTATGCCAATTAACATCTGACGCTACCAAGATAACCACAAATACCCAATAAGTAAAAATACCAACCACATACCAAAACGCAAACCAAAACACAAACCAAAAAAAAGCCCACCCAAAAAGAAAAACCCACAACGGCCACAACGTTAATCCCACACTGATCGAGAAAATCGAGCAAAACAAACCCCAAAAAACCAAAATTGCCACGATACCAATCGGCGGAACAACGAAACGATAAAATAAAAATGGGAAGTGAGCTTTGGGGGCTGCATTATTAAACGTTAGGTTCCTGTAAGACAACCATTTTCCTCTTTTTCTCCAGCCGACGAGATCGCCGAAATTTTTCCAGACTTCTTGATGGAAATTTTCGAACAATCCCCCATTATACCCTCTCGTGCCACCGAGACTCTCATAGATTTCTTTCTGGACGCTGAAGCCAAACTTACCCTGACTGTAGTGTAGCCAGAGTTGGTCAATAGTTTGCAAATCTTCACAGGGGAAATTGTCAATATCCTCTGTCTTTAGCCATCCACGTTTGCTTTCCCTGCTGACAACCTGAAGCATGACTTTACGTGTTTCTTTGTCTGCTTCTTTCCAGTTTCCCGCTGCTAGGAGTTGCTGTAATCGAGAATAGTTAACACCCCTAGCACTTTTAAGCACAATATTAGTCATTGTTTTTACTCCTTTAAGTAGTTGGGTTGACGTTAAAAAAGTTGGTTGTGTTGGGTTTCGTGCCTCAACCCAACTACAGGATATTGAAGTAGGGTTTCTCCTTCAATAAACTCTTGCACTAAATAGAAAGAGTTTCCTTCCGAGAAGTAGTCATAAACAGGGGGAATTTGTTCGTGTTTTAATTCGTCTAATTTTTCTGCTTCTCTTTGAAATAATTCCTTAGACTTCTCCAGAGCCGAACCCTGCATTTGAGCGATAAATTTTTTAATAACCCGGGGTTTTTGATTAAAATTCAAGTCCTTAGCTTGATAAGTTCTCCCGAATGCACCTTGTCCTGAAACCCCGACAATGAGATAACGGCTATGAAAAGAATATGATTGGGTATTTTGGCTTAAATTTCCGCCACATCCTTGACAATAGCTATAATGAGTCGGATTTTGAGGATGGGAACATTCGGGATTGAGACAGTAGAGGATACTCATAAATCATCTGGAGGAACTTGATTAAGTACCTAAAAAAAATTGATGATATCATTAAGAGAAGATGAGAGGAAAGAGTGTAGGCTCCCTGAGTCGGTTACAAATCTGGTCAAAAAACCAAAATTAACAATCCGCCGTAACGCACCAATTATATCATTGATTCTACCTGAATATCAAACAGGAACTAGAAGCCTGTTCCACGGCAGTGGGAGCTAGGGGTTGCTAACAGGGGGAACAGTGATGACAAAGCGGATAACAGTTCCGATAACTGCTGTTGCCAAGATAGTGATTAATGCCCAAATTTGGGCTTTCTGGGAGCCTTTAATTTCTTTTAGATCACCTTGTAAGGTGTTGACTTCTCCCTGTAATACCTTGAGGTCTCCCTTGACTTCGGCCTCGAATCTGACTTGAACAATCTTGATGTCTGTGACATCTTTCTGGAGCGCGTCTAGCTTCTGATTGGTATCTTTAAGATTCTGATTAATCTGGTCTAGGATTTTTCCTAAATCGGTTTCGATGGTGGGGCCGCTCATGGGTTAGACTCCTGATTAATCGGTGCGCTCACCAATGATTGTAGATGGTAGAGTGCGTGTTTGCGGTTAGTAATTCGGTCAAAAAAATAAAATTAACAATCCACGCCCCAGGTACTAATTATATCACTAATTGTCCCTGAATATCAAACAGGAACTAGAAGCCTGTTCCACGGGAACTTTAAAAACCCACTTCCCACTCTCCTATACTTTTAAACAGGATTTAGTATCACTCCCTCATAATGACATTGTTGATTTTCGTTGAGGATGTTTATGGTGATAATTTTAGCACTCGTAGGCTTTGTTAGTCGAGCACCTAAGGACTATAAACTACATGGCATAGCAACTTTTTTCGGAAGTATCAAAGTGAGCAAGCGTAATTTTTTGGGCGAGGATAGAAGTTTTTTGCGGCAAAAAAACAGAACGTTGCCAGAAATATTCGCCAAAATATTGACGGTAGAGAGGACAACTGACTCGGCAAAATTTACCTTGTCGGTGAATCAGTCCGAGACTTTCTAGGTGAAAAGCTGCCATTAAATCAATTTCTATGTCTTTTTCTGCCATCACCACCTTAGCAAAGATAGCCGCTAAATTGCCTTTTAAGTATTGTAGATGCGAAAGTAACCGTTTAAGATGGTCTGCAAAAATATTACTTTCCTGCTCGATCGAAGTAGCTAAAATGGTTTCTAGGGTACAATTACCCCGAGCAATATGATAGCAAGCAAGACGAATTAAATAGGGATTACCCCCTAGAAATATCCGTAATTTTTCGTAGTCAAAATTCTGATCTAATCCCTGTCTTTGACTTAATTCTCGTACTTGTGCGCTGGTAAAATTAGGCAATTCGATCGGTAGGCCAAGACCAAAAGGAGATTGATAGGTATCTGAGGTTTTACCAAGCTCGTGTGCAGGGGAATAGGCGACAATTAAACGTAATTTTTGCCAGAGGGGTTTGTTTTTGCCTTCCTCGTGCCAGAGGTGCAGAATACTAAAAAATTCTTCCCTTAGCTGTGGATAGGATAAAAGATATTCAAGATCATCAAAGGCAATCACTAAAGGGCGATCGAGATGGGAGAGAATATGCTTTTCTAGATAGATTTTACAGTTAATTTTACCCCCTAAGAATTCATCCCAATCCTGTGGGAGATGATTTTCTAAATCTAACTGGCGACTAATACTAACACAAAGCCAACGCAGCCAGTGATTTAAATCTTGAAAAATTGAGCTTTCTGCTAACCGAAAACTGAAATAAAGCGTATGGTATTGCTGTTGTTGTGCATAATTAATAATTCTAGTCATCAGGGAAGTTTTTCCCATTTTTCTGGCCGCGTTAATCCGGATAAGACTACCCCCGCGCAATATCTCTTGATAACAAATCTGTTCTAGATTGTTTCTGTTGATATAAAAGGGGGAATCGAGGGGGACTTGTCCCTCTGGTAACTCAGGCAATAGTTGAGGATTAATAGTATCAGTTTCTGGCAAGTTAGGACGATAATAATCGCTATTTTCTAGAGTTAAACTAAAAGCTTGAAAACAATGTTTCAGGGTTTGTTTATCCACTCCCGATTCACAAGCAAATACCTTCATCAGAGTATCTACCCCTAAAAGAGTTTTCTCGCTGAGGACTTCTAGGGTGAAACGATGACCGCGATTATCCCGATATTCCGCTTCTTGTTTGGCAGTAAGTAATTTTTCTAGTCCCGTGGGGGTGAGGATAACCCCGCGTCTGCGGCGCTGTTTTTCTGGTTTTTCCATGATAGTTTTTCCTGAGAGGGGGACAAGCGAGCTAGAAGGTAGACAGAGCTAGATCTATAGCTCTTTGTCCTTTGATGTAATCCTTCAACGGATAGCGGCTAATTTGCATTAGCTCTTCTATATTTTTTGGGAACATTTGATGTAGCCAGAGCCAATGATAGAGATGTTGACCCACATAAAAACTGCTGTGCCTGCGCTGACCTTTATATCTTTTTTCAGGTCTTGTGACATATTTTTGGATTCCCATATCCTTAATTTTTTTACCTTGCAGTGTGGCACTTGTATACGCAATAGCTATAACAATTATCAGCTTTGATAGGTATTGCGTTGCTAATTGAGAACCTTCTAAGCTATAACCTCCAGACTTGAAATCTCGAAACATCTCCTCAATATCAAATCTTTTTTGATCGGCCATTATTGCCGTCTCTAAATCTCCCAAGTTAGTCAGAATATACCAAGGTTCTTTTGTACGAAA
>NZ_SFBY01000372.1:0-23245 GCF_007095505.1 Microcystis sp. M_QC_C_20170808_M3Col | reverse complement strand
GATTGTATGACATGAGTGGCAATGTTTGGGAGTGGTGCGAAGACGATTGGCATGATAGCTATGCTGGAGCGCCGGATGATGGCACGGCGTGGATTGATAATGATAATCGTTCTCAGTCTGGAAAATGTCTGCGCGGCGGTTCTTGGAGCTACTTCCCTTGTTTCTGTCGTTCTGCCATCCGCGGCAGGGACTACCCCGTCAACCACTACAGCAACAGCGGTTTTCGGGTTGCGTGTGTCTCCCCAGGACTTTAACCCTTTGCTCTTTTGCCTTTTTGCCCTTTTTTACTTTTTTCTTTTTTTCTCTCTTTCCCGCCTAGCGGCGGGTCGATTTTTTTTGAGATCTTCTAGGGTGCGTTCTGGGCAGCTTTTGCCTTTTTGGGAGCAGTTTAATCTAAATTGCGATGGGTGAGGCTGTGCCAACACATTCTACATTCTACCAAATTTTTGAGGGCGATCGCTAACTTAAACAGAGGGACGTACCACCCGAATCAACTTTCCCTGTAAGGATTCCTCTATCCTTACCGCCTCATCAACCTGTGCTGTAAACTGTTGCCAATTACGATTATTCGTACAAACCACAATCCCGAAATGCTGATCGTCACGACGATGCAAACGGATAAAATCAATTCTATTGATCGTCAAAATGGCTCGCTCTTGACTGACAGCAAACGCCAACACCTGCTCGTCAGGTATCCGTTGATTAGCATTTCCCGCTTCTTGCACCGTCAAAACATCATGGCCCAAATTTCTCAACAATTCCACAACCGGCAAGGGAAACTGCTCATCTGCATAAAAACGTGCCATCCCCTAAACTGCCTCATTCTGCTCAATGAGTAAATCAATCTCCTCTTCATGAGCTGCCGCATATACCCAAGCATTGGCTAAATCCGTAGCCTTAATAGTCGGATAACTTGTTAATAAATCAGCATCACTATAACCAAGACGACGAGCTTCTACTAACACCCAAACTGGAATTCTTGTATTGGCAATGCAGGCTTGTCCGCCGCAAACTTTAGGCGTTTTCTCAATTCCCTGCCAATTACCACCAAGACTTTGAGCGAGTAACTGGATTACCTGCACTTTTTCGCTAGGTTTGAGGGCAAGAAGTTGCTCTTCTAACTCTTTGATGATCACAGGCTTAAATCCCCATACAGTTTGGGCCAATTATCCTTAATCATTTTACTAGAAAATTTGGGTTTAAAAACTCCCACTTAAGGCAAATCGTGGAGCGAATGCAACAAAACCCGATTCCCCCCAATGCTCCTAGATTTACACGGGATATCTTACATGAACGCCGTTGATACAAATATCCTATTATTTTTCTTAATTTAATTATTCGTGGGAAGTTTCCATCAAATCCAGAGCAAATAGCAAAGCTTGTTTAATTTTACGCATATTTTCCTCGGTAAGTTCGCCCAGTTTTCGTTCCAGTCTCACCGATGAAATAGAACCTAATCCTTGTATATTTGCTACCGAACCTGTTCGTAGAAACCTCACCGCAGACAATTCCACCTCGTAGTTAGTACCCCGATTTTGTGTGGTTATAGGGATGTAGAGAACTAAGGCCCTTGGTGGGTTGGGGTCAAGACGAGATACTATTACAACAGGTCGCGTTTTGGCAGCCAGTCCTAAATCAACTAGCCACACTTCACCGGGTTTCGGGTTCGTCAATTATATCTAATACCTCCTGCTCAACCAATCTAGAACGGAGAAGTTCTAACGCGTCTTGGTCTGCTAATTCGATAATCTCGACAAGATAACGTCGCACCTGTTCAACAGTTGCCGGTTGCCATTGACGCAGTTTAATTTCCAGTTCTTGAATCAGGGCATCCATATTTTAGTTTTGAAAGCATTTATTATCAGGATAACATGGGTCTAAGTAAAAGGAAAATCGTCAAAGTAATGATCGATATCAATCGGGAACCACTCCCCGTCTAATACCTGTTCGAGGGAGAAAGGAGGCTCGACAGGAATCGCGTCGCCAGTGACGGTTTTCGCTTGTATTAGGGTTTTCCGAGCGTTCGAGTAGGCTTTTTGAAAATAATCCCGCGCGTGGTTGGTGAGAGTAGTGGTTTCTAGCCACTCTCCTAGTTGAGTTCGGAAACTGGCAATTTCTCCTACCCAGTGACAGACGTTGCGTTCTCGCTCCCGTTCCGATTTGTGATAAGCTAACTTAAACAGGTGTTCGATAAGCTGGGTTAATAAACTTTCTACAGCCTGTCTGTCACTTTTCCCCATGCACTCCACTTCCTCGATCAGATTTTCCCAGTCCACGTCATCAAACTTTTTTAGCTTTAAAAGTTCGGCGGTTTTGGAAGCCCAAAGAACAAAATCCTGATCGTATAATGCTTTCATTGATAAAGCTGTTTCTACTGCCATAGTTTCGTTCCAACTCCTAATAAAACTATTTCTTTAGCTTAACTTTAACTAGCGCAAACCCTTTTAACTTTTTTATCTTTTACTAAATATTATAACTCGATCTGATCAGACGTTATACAATAAATCTTGTCCCTCGATCGCATTGTCCCATGACTACCCCCTTCACTGCCGCAGAAATTGCCTCAGAAGGCATCAAACCCGAAGAATACGAAGACATAGTCAAAAGACTGGGAAGACACCCCAACAAAGCCGAATTAGGAATGTTTGGCGTGATGTGGTCAGAACACTGCTGTTATAAAAACTCCCGGCCGCTCCTCAAACAATTCCCCACCACCGGCGAAAAAATTCTCGTCGGACCGGGGGAAAATGCCGGAGTAGTGGATTTAGGCGATGGATTGCGATTAGCCTTTAAAATCGAGTCCCATAATCATCCTTCTGCGGTGGAACCCTTTCAAGGTGCCGCTACCGGAGTCGGAGGCATCCTGCGGGATATTTTTACCATGGGGGCGCGTCCCATTGCTATCCTCAACTCCCTCCGTTTTGGTAACTTGGAAGATGCCCGCAATCGTCGCATTTTTGCCGGAGTCGTGGAAGGGATAAGTCATTATGGCAATAGTGTGGGCGTTGCCACGGTGGGCGGTGAGATATACTTCGATAATGCCTACAATGGCAATCCTCTGGTTAATGCCATGGCTTTAGGGCTAATGGAAACCGAAGAAATCGTCAAATCTGGGGCAAAAGGCCTGGGAAATCCGGTTTTATACGTTGGTTCTACCACCGGCCGCGACGGTATGGGAGGGGCGAGTTTTGCCAGCGCCGAATTAACCGATAAATCTATGGATGACCGGCCCGCGGTGCAAGTGGGCGACCCTTTTCTGGAAAAATCCCTGATAGAAGCTTGTTTAGAGGCATTTAAGACCGGCGCGGTGGTGGCGGCCCAGGATATGGGGGCCGCAGGGATCACCTGTTCTACTTCCGAGATGGCGGCCAAGGGAGGGGTGGGAATTGAATTAGACCTCGATAAAATCCCCGTCCGGGAAACCGGGATGGTTCCCTACGAATATCTGCTATCGGAATCCCAAGAAAGAATGTTATTTGTGGCAGCATCGGGACGAGAAGGCGAATTAATCGAGATTTTCCATCGTTGGGGACTTCAGGCTGTGGTCGCTGGCACTGTTATCGCTGAACCGATCGTCCGTATATTATTTAAAGGGGAAATTGCCGCCGAAATTCCTGCCACGGCCCTAGCGGATAACACTCCGATTTATCATCGGGAATTACTAACAGAACCGCCAGAATACGCCCAAAAAGCTCAATTATGGCAAGATAGCACGATTCCTATTCCCGAATCCTATAACGAGATTTTATTAAAACTGCTCGATAGTCCCTCGATTGCCTCAAAACGCTGGGTTTATCGTCAATATGATCATCAAGTCCAGAATAACACCGTTATTCTCCCCGGGGGAGCCGATGCGGCCGTGATTCGCGTGCGTCCTCTGGGTGCTAATCCCGCAAATTCTCGGCGCGGTGTAGCGGCGACTACAGATTGTAATCCGCGATACGTTTATCTTGATCCCTATAACGGGGCTAAGTTGGCCGTGGCAGAAGCGGCCAGAAACCTTAGCTGTGTTGGTGCTGACCCTATTGCTGTCACGGATAATCTCAATTTCGGCAGTCCAGAGAATTCAATCGGTTATTGGCAATTAGCCACTGCTTGTCAGGGTATTGCCGAAGCTTGTCGGGAAATGAATACACCAGTGACTGGGGGTAATGTCTCTTTGTACAACGAAACCGTTGATGCAGCTGGCAGCCCCCAGTCTATTTATCCGACTCCCGTGATTGGGATGGTGGGATTAGTGCCGGATATAGGGCAAATTTGCGGTCAAGGTTGGCAAAAAACGGGGGATTTAATCTATCTTTTGGGTTTTTCCTTGCCAACTATCGGCGCTTCCGAATATTTAGCCGTTATTCACGGTTTGGTGACGGGAAAACCGCCGGTAATTGATTTTGAATTAGAAAGAAAGGTACAAGCGGCCTGTCGTCGGGGAATTCGCGCCGGTTGGGTGAAATCTGCCCACGATTGCGCGGAGGGAGGTTTAGCCATTGCTTTGGCAGAATGCTGTATTAGTGGCCAATTAGGGGCGGAAATTGACCTTTCTTGGCACAATCAAGGCCGTTTTGACGCGGTGTTATTCGGGGAATTAGCTAGTTGCATTATCGTCTCCGTTTCCTCCGAAAATCAGCAAGATTGGGAAGAATATCTAAAGACACAATTAGGAGACTATTGGCAAATAACCGGCAAAGTTAGCGAAAAAAGCGATAATCTTCGGATTTTTGACCGGGATAAACAACCGGCGATCGATGTTAGTCTAGAAACTATACAGCAAGTTTGGTCAAAAGCGATCGAAAGAAGGCTTTAGGGAAGGAAACAGGAGTCGGTCGTCAGGAGTGGGGAAATAGGGAAATGGGGAAATGGGGAAATGGGGAAATGGGGAAATGGGGAAATGGGGAAATGGGGAAATGGGGAAATGGGGAAATGGGGAAATGGGGAAATGGGGAATTTCAGCTAAAACCCTAACACCCTAAAACCCCAAAACCCCAAAACCCTAACACCCCAAAACCCTAACGCCCCAAAACCCTAACACCCAACACCTGATAACTGGATAACTGTTCCCAAATCCCCTTAAATAAGGTGTTAAAAATAGATTAAGATAAGTTAAGATTTTGTATCGAAAGTAGCCCCAAACCCCAGTCCTCTCATGTTTAGCCATCCCGACTCATCCCTATCCCTGAACCGCGTCGATAAGCCTGAAGAAGCCTGTGGAGTTTTTGGACTCTATGCCCCTGAGGAAGAAGTAGCAAAACTGACCTATTTTGGACTCTATGCCCTGCAACACCGAGGACAGGAATCGGCAGGTATTGCCACCTACGACGGGGAAACGGTGCATTGTTACAAAGAAATGGGCTTAGTTTCCCAAGTTTTTAGCGAAACTGTCCTTAAAACCTTGCCCGGTACTCACGCCGTCGGTCATACTCGTTACTCTACCACCGGTTCTAGCCGTCGCGCCAATGCCCAACCTGCCGTGATCGAAACCCGTTTAGGTAAACTTTCCCTAGCACATAATGGCAATTTAGTCAATACTTTTGAGTTAAGAAATGTATTAGAAAAGCGCGGTTGTGATTTCGGCACCACCACCGACTCGGAAATGATTGCCGTCGCTATCGGCCAGGAAGTGGATAGTGGCAAGGATTGGATACAAGCGGCGATCGATGCCTTTAGCTATTGTAGCGGGGCTTACAGCCTTGTTATCGGCACACCGACGGGAATTATCGGGGTGCGGGATCCCAATGGTGTCAGACCGTTAGTAATTGGGGTTTTGCAAGAAGAAGGCAATCCCCCCCGTTATGTTTTAGCTTCGGAAACCTGCGGATTAGATATTATCGGGGCTGATTATCTGCGGGATGTGCAGCCGGGGGAATTAGTTTGGATTAGTGAAGATGGCTTATCTTCAGTGGATTGGGCCATGAAACCGGAGAAAAAATTATGCGTTTTCGAGATGATTTATTTTGCTCGTCCCGATAGCATTGTTCACGAGGAATCTTTATATACTTATCGGGTACGTTTGGGGGAACAATTAGCCAAAGAGTCGCCGGTAGAAGCGGATATGGTGATGGGAGTTCCCGATTCTGGTATTCCAGCTGCGATCGGATTTTCGCGCATTTCTGATATTCCCTACGCGGAAGGATTGATTAAAAATCGTTATGTGGGACGGACTTTTATTCAACCAACCCAACACATGAGAGAGTCGGGAATTAAGATGAAATTGAATCCTTTAAAGGATGTTTTACAGGGAAAAAGAGTTATTATTGTTGATGATTCGATCGTGCGGGGAACCACTAGCCGGAAATTAGTTAAAGCTTTACGCGATGCTGGTGCAAGAGAAGTTCACATGAGAATATCTTCTCCTCCGGTGACTCATCCTTGTTTTTATGGCATTGATACGGATAACCAAGAGCAATTAATTGCGGCAACTAAATCGGTGGCGGAAATTCAGGCACAAATCGGGGTGGATAGTTTAGCTTATCTCAGTCATGATGCCATGTTAACAGCAACGAAGGAAGACCCGAAAACCTTCTGTACTGCCTGTTTTAATGGTGATTATCCGATTCCTGTACCCGATAATGTTAAGCGCTCGAAGTTGATCTTAGAAAAAGTTAAATAGGGTTTGCTGAATAAATCTAAAAACCTTGTTGGATAAGGTTTTTAGACTTTTTTTCCCTCAAAAAGTCCCTTATCGGTAAAACCCCAACCCCCAACCCCCAACCCCCAACCCCCAACCCCCACCGAAAAACTTTTTGCCGCAAACCCTACTTAAATCCTCTGAAAACAATCGGCAATTTCCTGGGGAGTTAAAAGAGAATTAGGATAACTGGAAAGTTGTCCTAATTTTTGTGCTAATAAAACTGCTTGGGGTGGAGTTAGATAGGTTTTGGCTAAGAGAGCGGTTTGATGATAAGCTTGCCGGATTGGGGCATCTAAAAGGATAGTTCCTTGACCCATAATAATTACTCTTTCGGCGTATTCTGGCATTAAATAGAGGTGATGGGTGATAACAATCACCGTTTTGCCCATCTGGTGTAATTGACGACTCACCTCTAAAATTGCCTTAGCCCCTTGGTAATCTTGGCCGGTGGTCGGTTCATCAAACACAACTATGCGCGGTTCCATGGCTAAAATTGCCGCAATCACTACCCGCGCTCGATCGCCTTTCGGTAAGGAGAGAGGATGATAGGATCGATATTCTAGCAATCCCATGGCTTCTAGACTTGCTTTCGTGCGTTGGGTAACGATTTCTGGAGGATAACCGAGATTAGTCGGGGCAAATGATACTTCTTTCTCGACAGTGGTGTTAAAAATCTGATTATCGGGATTTTGGGCTACATAACCGATCAAACGGGCTAAATCACTGACAGAAAAGCTATCGGTCGCAACGCGCTCGCTACGCGAGATCGAACGTCCATCAATCATAACTTGACCGGTGGTCGCCGAGAGAAGATTGAGAAAATGCTTGACTAAAGTGCTTTTTCCCGCCCCATTTTGACCGATAATCAGCAAATATTCCCCTTCGGCAATATCGAGGGACACATCCCGCAAAGCGGTAGTACCATCGGGATAGGTATGGCAGAGATTTTTTACCCTCAGTATGGGGTTTAAGGGGTCAGAAACCGACGATAAGGGAGGGGTTGGGGTTATCTGATGGTAAAAGGATTTAAGCTCGTTTAAACGGGCAAAACCGCGGTCTAGGGTGACAGGAATTGATTCGATCTCGCGTAGCGAGCGCGTTGCGAGCGCCCCGATGTTTTGCTCGATCAAAGCAAAAGTAGTGGCCACTTGCGGGGGACGCAGGGCATTTTCCTGTAAACGTTGTACTTGGGAGTAGATCTCTGCTGGGGTTCCCATAGCTTCGATCGCACCTTCCCTTAATAGTACAAGGCGATCGGCATATTCGGCCATTTCCTCGGCCGCGTGGGAGACCATGACAATAGTGACACCGAGATGGCGATTTAATTCCTTAATGGTGGCGAAAACTTCTTGGGATCCCACCGGATCCAGTTGGGAGGTGGGTTCATCGAGAATTAACAAAGCGGGCTGAACTGCGAGGGCAGCGGCGATCGCTAATCGTTGTTTTTGTCCTCCCGATAGTTCCCCCGGCGATTTTTTTTCCATTCCCTCTAACCGGACTGCTGCTAAAACTTTGGGAATGCGCGCTTTAATTTCCTCTCGCGGTAGCCGTAAATTTTCTAAGGTAAAAGCGATTTCATTTTCTATAGAAGTGGCTAAAAGTTGCGTTTCGGGATCTTCAAATACTGCCCCCACATAGCGGGCCAAGGTGCTAACCGGATGGGTTAAAGTGTCTAAACCTGCTACTGTTGCATAACCAAAAAAACGCCCTCCGTAAAATTGGGGGACAATACCGTTAAGAGTTAAACAGAGAGTAGTTTTTCCCGCACCTGTGGGCCCGATAATACCTAAAAATTCTCCTCGATGAATTGCTAAAGAGATATTTTTCAGCACAAGATTGGAGGATTCGGGATAAATATAGGAAACTTTCTCTAATTGGGCGATGATTTCCATTATCGGTGGGGAATAGAAGACGGGAGTGGGGTAGATAGGGAGATGTTTTTATGGAAAATTTGAATTAGGGACGCTTCTATTTTTCGCTACCTCGATCGATGAACTTGATTATCACACAGGTGGCCCACTACTCTGTCAATTTTAAAACTATCAGAAGATTTAAGCTAAGACGTATTTAAAGGCTGCATCTCATTTTTGTAAATCTACTGAGTTGGGATTTTTAAAGGGAAACTATCTTCTAAAATTGGTCATTGCTTCCGATTTTACCACTCAATCCAAGCCTTTGGGGGGTTCTACCCCCCAAACCCCGGAGCGCATTAGTTTTTCGGTGGGATGCTTACAGGCAGCTGCTGATACATTTGTCATCATTTAAGAGTCACTGATAATTGCTGATTTTCGGTATTTCTGCAATTGTACCAGTTACCCCTCACCCGCTCGCAGAAAAACTTAATATTTTTACTCTTGACAAATTTGCTTTAAGGTGCTAACAAAATCAGGGTAAGAAATGCCGGCCGCTTCAGCGCGATGGATAGTGGTGGGTTGACGGGAATTGAGGGCAGCGATCGCTAGACTCATAGCAATGCGATGATCGGTAAAACTGTCCACTTCCGTGCCGAATAGGCCTGTACCGCCGGTAATCTCTAAACCATCGGGTAATTCCCTTACTTTTGCCCCTAGGCGATCGAGTTGGGTGGCCATCACCGTCAGGCGATCGCTTTCCTTCACCCGTAATTCCTCGGCATCCTTGATAATTGTCGTTCCTTGGGCAAAAACCGCCGCTACTGCCAAAATCGGAATTTCATCGATCAGACGGGGTATAATCTCACCGGCGATCGTGGTTGCCTGTAGTGGACTGGATTTCACCCGCAGATCCGCCACCGGTTCCCCCGTCACCACCCGTGGATTTTCGAGGGTGATATCTGCTCCCATTGCCTGTAAAACCTGTAAAACTCCAGTTCTAGTCGGGTTTATGCCCACATTTTCGATTAATAACTCGGAATTAGGCACAATTGCCCCCGCTACCAACCAAAAGGCTGCCGAACTGATATCCCCCGGTACAATCACCGTTTGTCCGGTTAAAGTGGGATAACCCGTCACCGTGACGCTATTAGTCTCCCCATCCACCTCAATATTTGCCCCAAAAGCGCGCAGCATCCGTTCACTGTGATCGCGAGATAAAGCGGGTTCCGTGATCGTGGTTTTCCCCTCCGTTAACAGTCCTGCGAGGAGAAGACAGGATTTCACCTGTGCAGAAGCAACGGGAGAATAGTAGTGGATCGGTTGCAGAGATTGCCCAGAAACGGCTAAAGGTGCTAAAGAATTGGCTTTTCTGCCCCAAATTTCCGCCCCCATTTCCCTTAGGGGTTTCACCACCCTGGACATGGGACGCGAGCGCAGGGAAGCATCACCGGTAACGACAAAAAAACGGTCCCGATGACCGGCCAATAATCCTAACATTAAGCGGATCGTCGTGCCGGAATTGCCCGCATCGAGGATTTCTAGGGGTTCCTCAAGATTGCCTAAACCCCTACCTTTGACGATCACTTTCTCGCTGTTGAGTTGGGAAATTTCCACACCCATGCAGCGAAAACAACTAGCGGTACTGCGGGGATCTTCGCCCAATAATAACCCATGAATGACGGTTTCACCTTCGGCGATCGCTCCTAACATCAGGGAGCGATGGGATATAGATTTATCGCCGGGGATAGTGATTTTTCCCCGTAATCCCGTGATTTTGGCTGGATCGATGACTAAATCTTGATGGGATTGAAGGGGGTTAAGGGTGACAATAGACATGATCGTTAGGCAGATGAAGACAAGCTCGATCTATTTTCCCCCTTTACCTCGCCCTTTCCTTGTCAAGTTATGTAAAGAATATTAAGCTAGAAGCATTCAGTCGTCAGTTTTTTGTTATGCCCACTACTGCCCAAGAAGTTTATAATCAAGTGGTCTGTCACTTGTCATCTGGGGAACGTTTGCGATTGGCCACAATCATTCTCAATCAACTTGTCGGCCAACAACAACAAGTATCGATCGATCAAAATGATACGTGGACTGAGGAGGATCAGATCGATCTTGTCAATTTTTCCCTAAACTATGCGGCCAAAACTTTCTCTGATGTGGAGGGGGGTTAATTGGTGACGTTTTCCCCTGGAGATGTGGTGACAGTTGATTTTCCCGGTGTGACAGGAATTAAGCGCCGTCCTGCTGTGGTTTTGTCATCAGAGACTTACCACTCTCTTCGACCTGATGTAATAGTTGGACTGATCACAACTCAGTCAAAAGTGCTAGGAATTACTGATTATGCGCTTCAGGATTGGGTCTGGGCCGGGTTACGGGTCGCTTCGATATTTCGTTGTTTTATCGTAACTTTGCCACCATCTGCAAATTTAGCTGTGATTGGACATTTATCAGAGCGTGACTGGCAAGGAATCAAGGCTTGTGTTAGAATTTCCCTCGCAAGTTTAGATGAAACAAAACCATAGAGGTAAGTCGCCTCATTTAACCCACCCGACAACTTAAATTTATGTCTCGTCGTCAACTTTTGAGTTTTTTAATTGCAGTAATTCTGGCATTTTTTGCCTTTATTCCCGATGCTAACGCTTTAGGTGGTTCCCAACCCCCTTTAAACCAACTGGCACCCGATTTTACCCTACCGACTAACACGGGAGAAGGCAATATTTCCCTATCGGATTATCGGGGTAAATGGGTAGTTTTATATTTTTATCCCAAGGATTTTACCCCGGGCTGTACCCTAGAAGCGCGGCGTTTTCAGCAGGATTTGCCGAAATATATGGCTAAAAATACGCAAATTTTAGGGGTAAGTGCCGATGATGTCGATTCTCATGCGGAATTTTGTGACTCGGAGGGTTTAAAATTTCCCTTACTAGCAGATACTACTGGAGATGTTAGTAAAGCTTATGGTTCTTGGATGGGTTATGTTTCCCTGCGTCATACCTATCTTATAGATACCCAAGGGATTTTAAAAGAGATTTATTTAGGGGTAAATCCTGCCATTCACAGTGCCGAAGTTTTAGCACGTTTAGAGGAATTACAGGCGAATTCATAAAAAAAATCCCGACCACGATTTTTTCATCGGTGGGGGATTAACAACCTTAACCGAGATAATCAGGACTAATTGCAATCATCGTCCTTATCACCCTTACAGTCACGGTTTTGTAAAATTAGCGGCGAAGAGGAACGGTCAAAATGGTTATCTTGACTATTAACCGCTAAAGTGTGAGGAATTGAACCTAACAGCAAGGAGACCACAACAAACAAGGTTAACGAGATTTTCATGGCTTTACTCCCTTAAACACCATCAGGTAATTGACCTATTTTTAGCATAGGGCTTTCCTTCTAGGATGTCAGTCCCATTGCCAAGACGGAGAAAGGGGTTAACATGGAAAAAAAGAGAATATAAGTAGAATAAAGTAGAACCGGATGAAACCACAGGGATGGGACGAGTTTCTTAAACATCTAGCTAGAGAATACGGTGTTCAAGGCAAGTTAAAGGAGATTTTTTTAGTTCGTTTTGCCTACGAAAATTGGCGTAAACCGGATGAGGAAATTTGGGAAATGGCTGAGGCCGCCAGCCATGAAACCTATAAAAAACAAATGACTAAAATCTATAGCTATTTCTCGGCAGATAAAGATAATGGCTGTCCCGAACTAGAATTAGGTAGTAAAGGACCGGGTAAGTTCCAAATCCTCCGAGAATGGTTCAAAGATATCAAATATCCTCAATGGAAAAATCACCCCACTCCGATAGTAGCAGAAAAATCAGTTACAGATACTTATATTAGCCGCCCTCCCGTCGAAAGCGACTGTTATCAAGAAATTAATCGTCCGGGGTCACTTATTCGCATTAAAGCTCCCGAAAAGACCGGTAAAACTTCTCTCCTTAAACATCTGCTCGCTCAGGCAGATAGTTGGGGACACAGCACAGTTTATATTAATTGTCAAGTGGCAGAAAAGGCGATGTTTGCCAGTTTAGACCGATTTTGTCGCTGGTTTTCGGCAAATGTCAGCCGAGAATTGGGTTTAAAGCCTCAATTAGATGAATATTGGGATGAGGAACTATTTGGCAGTTTAATCAGTTGTCAAACCTATTTTCAGTCCTATCTTTTGGAACAGATTAACGGGCCTCTTTTTTTGGCCCTAGATAATTTAGACAGAATTTTCGAGTATCCCGACATCGCTAGGGATTTTCTGCCACTTTTGCGCTGTTGGCACGAAGAAGCTAATAATTTGGAAATCTGGCAAAATTTGCGGTTAGCGATTGCTAATTCCACGGAAATCTATATTCAATTGGACGCTAATCAATCTCCCTTTAATGTCGGTCGCGCGATTAAATTACCCGGTTTTAGTCTCGAACAACTGGAAAACTTGGCCAGTAGCTACGGATTGCCTAAAAATGAGGATAATCAGCGTTTTATCGGGGATTTAATTGCCTTAGTCTCTGGTCATCCCTATCTTAGTCGTTTGGCCCTGGAAGCGCGGGTGCGCGGGGAAAAAAATATTCTCCCTAATGCTGCTACCCAAGGGGGAATTTATGCGGCACACTTGCGTCATCACTGGGATAGTCTGCAAAAACAGCCGGAATTATTGACAGCGATGGGGGAAGTGGTTAATTCTCCCGATAAGAGAGCGCGATTAGAACCGATTACTGCCTATAAACTGGAAAGTATGGGTTTAATTCAGTTAAAAGGCGATCTAGCCCAGCCTAGCTGTCAATTATATCAGCTTTACTTCCGAGAAGAACAGACCGGCAGCGGTCTCTAGTAGATAATTAGACATCAATAAGCATCGGGTGCGATTAAAGATTGTTCAACTTGCTAAAGATTGTAGTTCGGAAGTGCCATAAACTCTAACATTAACAGAAAATTGCCGATTTTAATCTTGTCCTAACCGAGCAAAATTGACAATTGAATCTGTAATTTTAAAAATATCTATCCCGTCAATCTCATCTAACCGCAAATGCTCAAAATTTTAGTTGATGGTACACCGATAAGACAAAATCCTAGTGGAATTGGATTATATGCTTATCACCTGATTGCCGAATTAGCTAAATTACAAAACCAAGAAAACTTTTCCCTGTCCCTCTGTTTTCAACCGTCGGTAAAAAATTGGCTGCGGGGTAATCTTTCTATACCCGAAAAACTGCAATCCTATCCAGAGGTTAAATGTTTACCAATTCCCGTCAGTCTTAGCAATATCTTAACCCGATTTCCTAATCCTCTAATTCCCTATCTAGAAAACTTTCTTGATTCTCCCGATATTCTCCACGGATTGGATCATGTGGTGTATCCTTGTGGTCAGAGTCGTAAAGTTATGACTATTCATGATGTTACTTTTATTAAATATCCTGAGTTTGTCACGGGGATTGTCAAAACCTACACCCAACGCATTAAACAATCTCTACAATGGACAGATTTAGTCATTGCTAACTCTGCAAGTACCAAACGAGATATTGTTGAATATTTAGATGTGAACCCAGAGAAAATTTTTGTTACTCCCCTCGCAAGTCGTTATTCTTCTCCCCTAAATCTTCCCTCATCTCTAACTATCACTAAACCCTATTTACTCTTTGTTAGTACCCTAGAACCCAGAAAAAATATTATTAATCTTATCGATGCTTTTAACTATCTCAAGGACAGGTATAAATTAGACCATAATCTGATTCTGATTGGCAAAAAAGGATGGAAGTATCAACCAATTTTCGATAAAATATCTCAGTCTCCCTTTCGAGATAGTATCCAACATCTTGATTATCTTGCTGATGACTTAGTTGCGGATTATTATCAAACAGCCGATGTTTTTGTCTATCCTTCTTTTTACGAAGGTTTTGGATTACCGGTTTTAGAAGCGATGACTTTAGGTTGTCCGGTGGTAACTGCTAATACTGCATCCTTACCCGAAGTCACCGGAGACTCGGCAATATTAATTAATCCCGATAATCCCCTGGAAATTGCCGCGGCAATC
Source organism: Microcystis sp. M_QC_C_20170808_M3Col (assembly GCF_007095505.1). Lineage (NCBI taxonomy): Bacteria > Bacillati > Cyanobacteriota > Cyanophyceae > Chroococcales > Microcystaceae > Microcystis > Microcystis sp. M_QC_C_20170808_M3Col. The sequence continues at coordinate 8,743 of NZ_SFBY01000372.1, read as the reverse complement.
TATCAGGTGATTAGTGATACCTCTCTCCGTCAAGACTTAATCACGAAAGGAAAAAAACAAGCAGCAAAATTCTCTTGGCAAAAAACCGCACAAGCTACTATAAAAGCTTATCATTCTCTTTTATAATAACTGGCAAATATCTATGAATAAAAATAAACAATTATTAATCAATCTCGCTTTTCTAGGTACTAAATATACTGGGTTGACTACCTATACTAAAAATCTCATTCCCCAATTAGCCAACTTAAATCCTACCCTAATCACTTCTAATAGTTACCCAGATTTTAACACCTATCCTGTCTCGGCAAACCTCACCCAAGAACAGGGAACCAAAGGCAATATTAAGCGCTTAATTTGGACAGAAACCCAACTCTATCAAACCTATCAACAATTGAAATCTTCCCTGCTATTTACCCCCATTCCCGAAGCACCTATTTATCGAAATTGCCGCTATATTGTCACAGTTCATGATTTAATTCCCCTGCGATTCCCGAAATTTTCTCCCCTAACTTTTTATAATAAATACTATTTACCCCAAGTCCTGAAAAAAGCCACACATATTATCGCTGTTTCCCAAGCAACTGCCTCGGATATTAATAATTTTTTTAACATACCTCTTGACAAAATAACCGTGATTCTTTCTGGATATGATTCTCATAATTTTCGTCCTCTAAATCTGGCGACTCGTCCCTATTTTCTCTATCTTGGTCGTTATGATCCTCATAAAAATCTCGGTCGTTTAATTACTGCTTTTTCCCAAATCGATCCCGAATATCAATTATTAATTGTCGGTCAATTTGACCCGCGTTTTACCCCGGCTCTACAGCAACAGGTAGAAGCATTATCAATCTCTCAACGAGTGCAATTTTTAAACTATGTTTCCTATACAGAATTGCCGCAACTTTTAAACCAAGCAACTGCTTTAGTTTATCCCTCCCTTTGGGAAGGTTTCGGATTACCTGTACTAGAAGCGATCGCCTGTGGAACTCCTGTAATTACTTCTAATCTTTCTTCTCTCCCAGAAGTCACAGGAGATGCGGCAATTTTAATTAATCCCTATAGCATTGATGAGATGAGAGAGGCAATGCAGCAAATCGCTAAAAATAACCAATTGCGCTTAAATTTAAAATCTCTTAGTCACCGACGCGCCGAGCTTTTTAGTTGGGAAAAAACTGGACAAGAAACCGCCACAATTCTGCAAAGTTTTCTATAAAAATGGTGACAAAAAAAATTATCAATCATTGTAGCCATTCTTCGGGAATTTGAGCAACTTTTTCTTGACCAGTAGGTTGATGAATAGGTTTTCCTAAAGGACGAATTTTGAGATTTCCTTGCAAATAAGCGGCGATTCTTTCCCTGGCAATTTTCACATATTCTGCTTCTTTTTCACTTCCCATCCCTCGACGATTGTGCATAATACTAGCAATCAGAGAAGTTCCAACCCCGGCAAAAGGATCGAAAACCCAATCCCCCTCATTTGTCAAGGCTAAAACACATCTTTCTACTAATTCAATTGGATATTGACAAGGATGAATAGTTTTTTCTGGATGATTAGATTTAACGTTAGGAATATCCCACAGTAACTCATCCCAATCTTGTGCTAAAAACTCCCAAACATCGCTGGGATTTTTCCCTAAAGGATTACCAGAAGGTTTACCGATATTCTTGCCTTTAAAATGGCGCTTACCAGGGTATTTAGCGGGGATTCTCACCGGATCAAGATTAAAGGTATATTGATCGGTTTTTGTCAACCACAAAATAGTTTCATACCTGCCAGAAAATCTTTTAGAAGTATGTAATCCATGACCAAAATGCCAGACAATTCTATTTCTTAAAAAGAAACCCATTTGTTTAAATAGCTGATAATAAAAAATATCTAAAGGATAAACTTCACCCTCTTGAACGAAATTTCCCACCTGCCAGCAAATACTGCCATTATCTTGCAAGATTCTAGAGAATTCTCCCAGAATTTTGGTTTGGGTTTCCAGATAAGTATCCAAAGAGATTTTTTTTTCGTAGTCTTTTCCTAAATTGTAGGGAGGAGAAGTAATAATCAAGCTCACAGAATTATCTGGTATAGTCTTAATAAAATTATTGCTATCTCCTTGATAAAGAATTATTTCAGCATCAGGTTGATAAAAGTCTCGCACTGATTTTGATTGAGAAAATAAGGGCAACTGATTCATAGACAATTTAGCAGAGAATATCCACTTTTAATTATATAATTTTCTGTACTAAAAATCGCAAAGATTTCGGGCTGTGTAAACTGGACGTTTTACAATCTACCACCGCAGTTATTCAGTAAGCCCTAAGTATTCTGATTTATAGTACAATTGGGATACTCCCCATTTTACACCCAATATTCAAGAGAGCCGTTTTTTTTAACAATTAATGTCATCTGTAGCCAGCAAAGATATAACAAAAATTCTACTTTTTTAGATAAAAATCGGGAAGAAATAGTCAGTGTTTTTCCTATTCTTCCCTTAACTCAGATTAGCTTAAACCCGGGACGCACTCGCCTAATTCCACTGTAAAAGGTTGCCAAGGACGAGGATCGATTACTTTTGTTGGCAAAGCATGGGATGTTAATAATTCTTGAAAAGATTCGGGACTACCCCCAGCACTTAACACCGCCATCAATAAACCTTTAAACTCAATATCACCACCGGCAGCCGTAGAAATAATATATTGGGGATGCAAGCGTTGACAGACTGCTAAAGCGCTTTCTTGTCCTTTGATTACCGGTCCGAGGAAAGGTATTTTTAAGTCAATCAAAGGAGTGATAATTACATCGATTTTACCCAAAGAATCGAGGGTAGGAGAGTGATATCCGTGGGGTTCGTAATAGATAGTTTGATTGGTCGCTAATTCCTTGATAATATAGCCATTTTCCACCAGAGTCGGCCCTACTGGAGAACCGGGGACAGCAGTAATTTTGATCGCATTGTCAAAGATATAACTAGAACCGTGGGTTAAAGGGATGGGATGGGTATAATTGAGGGATTTAACGACTTTTTCGGCATTCGGAGAAGCTACCACGGGAATTTGGCGATCGAGTACCTGTAAAGTAGGAGGATGAGCATGATCTTCTAAACCTTGGGAGAGAAGAATCAGATCGATATTTTCAGGAATGGCATGATTAGCGGTTTTTTTGCCCTCAAATAGCCAAGTTAAATTACCAAAAGTCAGGGAACCTACCAACCAAGGATCGAGAAGCAGGCGTTTTCCCCCGATTTCGATTAACCAAGAATTACTATCAAGCCAAGTTAACTGCATATAAGAAGAATGGGGATTTTCTTAATTTAATTTAACATTAGCATTAATTTTTCTGGGGTTGGGGGTTTTTCAGTCATCAGTGAATGCCATTGATAGCAGTTATCTTAATGGTGAGGTACGAAGTCTCTGGTTTTAGGGAACAGGCAACAGTAGTTGGTCGTCTGGGGATGATACCAAATTAGGTTACACTTCATCTTTAGGAGAAACGCTGTAACACTCCTCACTCAATGCTGGTCACTGAAAACCCAAATCTGATTACTGATCACTGATTACTGATCACTGATCACTGATCAGTCAAGGCTTAAGAAATAGGGAAAGTTTAGCTATCTTAGGGAAAGTAGGCGCTAAAAGGGGAGGAAGAACGCATCAGCCGAGACTGAATTTCTATGACTAAACGTACCTTCGGTGTTATCGGACTAGCTGTCATGGGAGAAAATCTCGCTCTCAATGTGGAGAGTCGGGGTTTTCCCATCGCTGTTTACAATCGCACCGCCAGCAAAACTAAAGAATTTATGGAAACTCGCGCCGTCGGCAAGGATGTCAAGGCGGCCTATAGTTTAGAAGAATTTGTCCAAATTTTAGAGCGTCCCCGCAAAATTCTGGTCATGGTAAAAGCTGGCCCGCCGGTGGATGCCGTGATTGAACAATTAAAACCCCTTCTCGAAGAAGGAGATATGATTATCGATGGCGGTAACTCCCTCTACGAGGACACAGAAAGACGCACCCGCGACCTAGAATCGACCACTAAACTCGGTTTTGTCGGTATGGGGGTCAGTGGTGGCGAAGAAGGCGCTCTGCACGGTCCTTCCCTGATGCCGGGGGGTACAGAGTTCGCCTATCGGGAATTAGAGCCGATTTTAACCAAAATTGCCGCCCAAGTCGATGATGGTCCCTGTGTTACCTATGTGGGATCTGGTGGTGCGGGCCATTATGTGAAAATGGTTCACAATGGCATCGAGTACGGCGATATGCAGTTAATTGCGGAAGCCTACGATGTGCTGAAAAATGGTCTAGGACTAAGCAATCAGCAGTTACAGGAAACTTTCGCCGAGTGGAATCGCACCGATGAGCTTAATTCTTATTTAATTGAAATTACCGCCGATATCTTTAAGTATGTTGACCCGGAAACCGGTCATCATTTGGTAGATTTAATCTTGGATTCGGCGGGACAAAAGGGAACCGGACGCTGGACCGTGTTAAGTTCCTTGGAGTTGGGGGTGTCAATTCCGACTATTTATGCTGCGGTTAATGCTCGCGTTATGTCCGCTTATAAGGATGAACGGGTGGCAGCCGCAAAAGAGTTACCCGGACCCGGGGAAACCTATCCGGGGGATGCGGCACTATTTGTGGATAAAGTGCGTGATGCTCTTTACTGCTCGAAAATGTGTTCCTATGCCCAGGGTATGGCTTTAATCGCTAAAGCTTCTCAGGAGTTTAACTATAATATCAGTCTGCCGGAATCGGCCCGGATTTGGAAGGGCGGCTGTATTATTCGCGCCGGTTTTTTGGATAAAATTCGCAAAGCTTTTGCGGAAAATCCGGGGCTGCCGAATTTGTTGTTAGCACCGGAATTTAAGCAAAGTATCCTCGATCGCCAAGAAGCATGGCGTGAGGTGTTAGTCTTGGCTAATAAGTTGGGAATTCCCGTCCCGGCTTTTAGTTCTTCTTTGGACTATTTTGATAGTTATCGTCGGGCCAATTTACCGCAAAATCTCACCCAAGCACAACGGGATTATTTTGGCGCTCATACCTATGAACGTACCGATAAACCCAGAGGTGAGTTTTTCCATACGGAATGGATGACTGAATTGTAAAGCTATCTAATATTTTCTCCCCTTTTTGTTTCTCGTAAAAAGGGGGGATTTTTTTCGATATTTTGCTGATTAAGAGTTAACTATCGGTCAAGAAATTTCGATAACCCTTGAGCAAATTGTTCGGCAGTCAAGCTCCAACCTCGGTTGACAGGGACTAAAAGAGCGCCGGTGCTGAGAAGTAACCCCATGGTTGCCAATCGCTTCTAGGTGTTGAGCAGTGCCATAACCCTTGTGACGAGCGAGTCCATAATCGGGATAGCGTCTGTCCCAACGAATAATTAAGTCATCGCGCCAGACTTTCGCCACAATACTAGCCGCGGCAATTACCGGGGATTGTTGATCTCCCTGAATTACCGCCTTTTGGGGGATTGACAAATCTTTAATAATGTGCTTACCATCGACCCAGCAGAGACTGGGGGAAAGGGGTAATTTCCCGATAGCTCGGCTCATCGCCAGTAGGGAGGCATGAAAAATATTCAAGCGATCGATCTCTTTCACGGTAGCATAACCGATGCGACAAACAAAATCCCGTTGTATTTGCTGGCTCAACTTTTGCCGTTTTTGGGGGCTAAGTTGCTTACTATCCTTCACCCCCAACTCCCACAGCCGCGCAAAACCAGAGGGGACAGTGACCACTACCGCCGCCACCACGGGGCCAAATAAAGCCCCGCGCCCCACTTCATCGACACCGGCAATTAAGGGTTCTGCGCTCATTACGGCTCGGCAGTGGCGGAGGAACGACGACGACGACGACGCAGCACCGCGGTTTCAGGCTCTATTTGTGGCTCCTCTGTCACCTCGGTGCTCACCGGGGTCTCTAAAGGAATGAATTCGCCGAGAAAAACTGGAGTTTCGGTCGTAATCGGTTCGGGCGTAAAAGTCACTGGTGGACTAGCTTCTTGGTTGATTTCCTGACTAACTTCGCTAGTGGTGGAACGACGACGACGGCGCACCAAGGAACGATTTTCGGCTTCCTCGCTGGTTTCCGTCGCCTCTACTGGGGTAGCGGCGGCTGTGTCCTCGACTTCTAGGGTGGGAGTCAAGGATATTTCAGGAGTGGCAAGCATTTCTGGGTTTTCCGCCTCCCTTTCCCCTGCCAGTTTCACGGAAACAATCACCGATTTCGGGTCTTTAAACTCCTTATCCACCAGAATCAGGGGAGAAATGCCCATTAAAGAATAAACTTCCTGTTCTACCGGGGTCATTTCCACGGAAACCCGCTCCCGTTCGCTGACGGGGATATTTTTGACGGCGCTGGCATCTTCTCCCCGTTTCGAGAGACGGGCGGGGCGTTCTCGTTTTTCCTCAAAGCGTTGGGGTTCTAATTCCGGCTCGATTTCGTTGTTAACACCGTTAGTAGAGGCTTTTTCGCCCCGTTCCTCTTTTAGTAACAGTTCCGAGGGACGACGACGACGGCGACGGCGAGAATTATTAACCTGTTCTTGATAGTTGGGATGGAAGGAAAGATCCATCCCTTGGGCGTTTTCTTCGGCCTCAAATTCGGAGAAAACTTCTAGATAGGGTTCGGCCGCCGCAACGCTAGGAGCGCTCTTATCGGGTAGAACTTTTGTATTAGTCGGAGCAACGATAAAGGTTTCTTTTTCCGCGCGGCTAAGGGTGGGGGTTTCTAGGGCGATGGCATTGCCCTCTCCGGGTAGATGGGCTAAATGGCCCAGTCCGCCGCAATGGTCACAGGTTTTGCCGAATAATTCATAAATGTTTTTCCCCTGACGCTTACGAGTTAATTCCACTAACCCCAATTCCGATAATTGGGCAATCTGGGGCCGGGCCTTATCGCTTTTCAGGGCCTTATTAAACAATTCCAGCAGTTTCAACTGGTCGCGACGGGAATCCATATCGATGAAGTCCACCACCACCACACCGCCGATATTTCTCAAGCGCAGTTGTCGGGCGATTTCTGTGGCGGCCTCGCTATTAGTCCAGAGTACGGTTTCTCGGGCCGTGGCCGAACGGGTAAAGGAACCGGAGTTAACATCAATTACCGTTAAAGCTTCCGTCGGTTCGATGATAATGTAGCCGCCGGAGGGTAAATCAACCCGGGGTTTGAGGGCCTCGCGAATGGCGGCGTTAACCCGGAAATAGTCGAGAATTGGCTGGGTTTCCCGATGGGAGTCGATATAAACCCCTTCGAGAGCTTTGCCGCCGCCCCAGTTCGTCAATTGCTGTTTAACTCGTTTTACCGCCACCGGGTTATCCACAACAATGCGATTGACATCGGCACTGTACATATCCCGCAAAACCCTTTGAATAAAGTCATCATCGCGGTTAAGCAGGGCCGGGGCCCGGCTGCTGACGGCCATCTGTTGGATGCTCTCCCACTGTTTTTGCAGAAATTCCAAATCCTCGATAATCGCTTCTTCCGCTTTGCCTTCGGCCTCGGTGCGTACCAGCAACCCCATCCCCGCCGGTTTGACCAAAATCCCTAAAGCTCGTAAACGGGAGCGCTCGTCTTCACTGCGGATGCGACGGGAAAGATTCACCCCGCGACCATTGGGCATCAATACCAGATAACGACCGGGGAGAGTGACATTTCCCGTTAGCCGCGGTCCCTTGTTGCCGGTGGGTTCCTTCATTACCTGTACCAGCACTTTTTGCTGGGGGGCCAGTAATTCCGTGATAGCACCGGCGGTTTTTTTCAGTCTTAAGGGGCCCAGGTCGGTGACATGAATAAAGCCATTGCGTTCCGCATCGCCAATATTCACAAAGGCTGCATCTATCCCGGGGATGACGTTTTCTACTAATCCTAGATAGATGTCCCCCACCTGCTGATTACCTGTGGCTACAACTAATTCCTGAATTTGATCTTCCCAAAAAACAGCCGCTATATGGTGTTGTTCGGCTATGATTATTTGTTTTGGCATTCAATTTCCTCAATCTTTCGGTTTCAAAAGCGACGGACCATGGGCTATTTGTCTATGCTTTGAGGCTACTTCTGGAAATCTGGTCTTGTTAAGAAAGTTCTAAGAAGATGAGTCCGCATCGTTAAAGCCTCATCTTGATGTTCATCTGCCTCTCAGACGTGGGAACTGAGTCTTGGTTTCAGTTGTTAAGTCTGTTTGGCAAGTGCCGGCTTGACCCACAATTAGGTAAGCACAGCCAGGAGACGAGATTTTCAATTAATCCCTGAGTCTTGCTCGATAACAGCATTTTTTATCCGTTTCCGCCAGTTCTGTCTATCAGAATCTAGGAAAAAAGGAGTTTTTGAGTTACTCCCCTCGGCAACAGGTTTCTGTGGAAGGGAAAATAGCGCACTTTTCGATTTTCCAAAAACCACGATTCTTTTAAGAAATGCTTTAATCGAGTCTTATAGACGACTATAACTCACTCGGTCACTCTCTGACAATACGATAAGTAGGGTTTGCGGCAAAAAGTTTCTCGTGGGTGTAGGGTGTGGGGTGTAGGTGTAGGGTGCGGGGTTTTAACCATTTTCAGGCTGACTTTTTAGGCTAAAATTCCCTTTTTATCCCCTTTTTGCTTTCTAAAGAATTAATCAACTGGCTAGTCTAGTTAGGATTATCGAAAATTTGGGTTAAAACCCCGTCCTTTGAGGACGGCTTTAAGCTAAAATGGAAAAAGCGATAACCAAGCTAAAAACTGAACCTTGACCACAGATAGTAGGGGGTTTCGTTCAG
>NZ_SFBY01000371.1:0-5235 GCF_007095505.1 Microcystis sp. M_QC_C_20170808_M3Col | reverse complement strand
CCTTCTTGTAGTACATCGCTTGGTACAAAAAACAAGGGCAACAAAGCCTGAAACTCCTGACTCCTGACTCCTGACTCCTGACTCCTACCCCCACCGAAAAACTTTTTCAGCAGACCCTAACTATTAATAGGGAGCTAACTGCGAAATTAGCCTACAAAACCTGAAAAAATCTCCCACAAACAGGGCGAGGACAAGCATGAATACAATTAGTAATTTTTTAGCTAGTGCTATTGTCGGCGGCTGGATTATGACCATGGCAGTTTTTGCTATTCAAAATATCCAACCAGTTTCTTTAAAGTTTCTACAATTTGAGTCAATTAAAGTACCTATCGGTGTTTTATTGGCTTTTTCTTTGGGAATTGGATTTTTTATGGCCGCATTTATCCCCGCTTTTTTGAGAAAGTCGAAAAAATCTCCTCGCAGTCGCTTTCCCCCACAACCGGGGTTAGACGAGTTTGATTTTTAGATAAGCTGTTCAGCATCTAAATACGGCGGTTCCTCTATCCATCTGGCACGGACAACTCCTTATTGGATAAGCCTTTCCACTTAGAAGATGTACCAGACTGAGCTTGAATCCGCCCTAGCGTATAACACTAAATCCAGTTATTAAAGACTGATTATTTATTCCCCCTTTTGCATCAGTGCCTCTTGCATGAGTGCCTGTCCTCATAAGTAGGATTTGCGGCAAAAAGTTTTTCGTGGGGGTAGGGTGTGGGGTGTAGGGTGTAGGGTTTTAGCGATTTTCATCTGGTCAATTACCTAATTTTCAGGGAAAAAGTCCCTGAATTTTCCCCCCAATCACTCCAATCGCTGGCACTTTGGGTTAGACGGAAGTTTCAATCCCTATTAGGGTTTAAGATTAATTGGAACCTGCAATTGTTGCGTTTTCCGCTTCGTAAAGAGCAGCGTTTCAATCCCTAATAGGGCTTAAGATTAATTGGAACATTTTTTGTGTTTTTGAGCGATTTCTTTGGCTTCCCCCGTTTCAATCCCTAATAGGGCTTAAGATTAATTGGAACTCTTGATATCGCTCAATTTCTGCCCAATGTCGAAGTTTCAATCCCTAATAGGGCTTAAGATTAATTGGAACTCGCTTACCCCCACCAACATCATCGCACTCGTTCGGCGTTTCAATCCCTAGTAGGGTTTAAGATTAATTGGAACTATCCGCCCCGGTTGGGACCAACAAGCCTGGGCAGTTTCAATCCCTAATAGGACTTAAGATTAATTGGAACGCTCTGGAATACAATCAAGAATCGCTGTCATTTTGTTTCAATCCCTAATAGGACTTAAGATTAATTGGAACTTAACAAATGTGTCTGGGTCTTTTAATGAAATGTCGTTTCAATCCCTAATAGGACTTAAGATTAATTGGAACTTTAACAGCCTCCAACGCTAATTTGCCCGTTACTGTTTCAATCCCTAATAGGACTTAAGATTAATTGGAACATATTTTGGCTACTCTAGAACATCGTAACATTGAGGTTTCAATCCCTAATAGGACTTAAGATTAATTGGAACATGATCAAATTCCGGAGGCCATTCTTAATCGGATCAGTTTCAATCCCTAATAGGACTTAAGAGGAACCGGTGTACAGAACAAAAACAGGAACCCCAAAAAACATCGGAGGAAAAAGTTTCAATCCCTAATAGGACTTAAGATTAATTGGAACTGGATAAAATACAGCGTCTCTCCGATTTTTCCCTGTGATCGTTTCAATCCCTAATAGGACTTAAGATTAATTGGAACTAGTATTAATGGTATTTGTGTAATCATTCAAAAAACGTTTCAATCCCTAATAGGACTTAAGATTAATTGGAACCATTCACCAACGAGTAAGATCGCTGATCTTTATCAGTTTCAATCCCTAATAGGACTTAAGATTAATTGGAACGTTCCGACGGCTTGAATTGGAATCCCCATCGCTTTAGCTGTTTCAATCCCTAATAGGACTTAAGATTAATTGGAACATTAAGCGATCGATGGTGGCTGTATTTTCAAGGTTGTTTCAATCCCTAATAGGACTTAAGATTAATTGGAACTACCGATTCAGATAATATAAATATCGACTTGCACGGTTTCAATCCCTAATAGGACTTAAGATTAATTGGAACTCGGCCATTATCTTTACTTCCAAAAAATAATTTTTTGTTTCAATCCCTAATAGGACTTAAGATTAATTGGAACAATTGATTTTGCCCGTCAAGAATTTATCAGCAATCCCGTTTCAATCCCTAATAGGACTTAAGATTAATTGGAACATTTTTTATTTCTGGTGCTTACGGATTTGGAGAAGGTTTCAATCCCTAATAGGACTTAAGATTAATTGGAACAAATCCAATTTGATATTCCAATTGTCGTAGATGGGAAGTTTCAATCCCTAATAGGACTTAAGATTAATTGGAACGCAAAAGGGCGAAGCACCATAGGATACGACAAAGAGTTTCAATCCCTAATAGGACTTAAGATTAATTGGAACTTTCCCTACAAATTCACCACTGGGAGTTAGCTGACTGTTTCAATCCCTAATAGGACTTAAGATTAATTGGAACGAGAAGACATTAATCGAGCCACCAGACGGAACAAAAGTTTCAATCCCTAATAGGACTTAAGATTAATTGGAACATTACTAATGTAATTAGAGAAAATCATCCGAACCATGTTTCAATCCCTAATAGGACTTAAGATTAATTGGAACCACGACTCCACTAAAAATTAAAGTTAGCGTCGATGTTTCAATCCCTAATAGGACTTAAGATTAATTGGAACGAGGGATATGCCGACACTTCATTGACGGTTAACGTTTCAATCCCTAATAGGACTTAAGATTAATTGGAACGTAGATAGATTGTTAATAAAGTGATCGACAATCAAGTTTCAATCCCTAATAGGACTTAAGATTAATTGGAACCCTCGGCCCGAAAGGTGAGCGCGGGCTGAAGGGCGTTTCAATCCCTAATAGGACTTAAGATTAATTGGAACTTTAAGTCGGTACAGTGAACCAATGTCTAACCCGATGTTTCAATCCCTAATAGGACTTAAGATTAATTGCTTCGATTCAGGCCCGACTAATGGCGAAATATCTCATGGTTTCAATCCTTAGTAAGGCTTAAGCTTAATTGCTTCCCAATAGCATTATCAAGTAAGTTTCAACCCCTAATAAGGCTTAAGCTTAATTGCTTCCCATCTTCCTTTAGCCCTTGATGTAAAAGGGTTTCAGGTAAGGATTGCGCCCCATTCGCTAAAATTCAGTTTTCAAGGTTCTGCTCGGTCTAAAAAATCAGTCTAGTAAATCCCAGATCGTAAGCTGGTCGGGGTTTTCGGGGATTGCGCCCCGCGATTTTTTAGGCTTTCGCTTGGATACCTTATCAGATAAGGCTTTTGGTTTGTTTTTGCCGTGGCTATCCCCGCACGGCTGAGGTGGGGCGGAAGAAAAAATAAGGGATTGCGAGCCATTCTCGGGCTGAGTGGGGGTGCGATTCCCTTCCTGCTTCATCTGCTTACTAATCGAGTGTTCGGCATTCTCTATCGGCGCTTCCCCGATAGACTCTTGATTTGCATCAAGATCAGGCGTAAATTCCCCTGCTAAACCAGGGTATTTTCCAATCATAGAGACAGGAAACTTGATTAAAGAGCTAATCGCTCTCAAAAACTCATCTCGTAAGCCACGGATCAAAATATTTGCGGCGGCATTCTGATCGGCGTGGGCTTCGTAACCACAGCTAACACATTTAAACTTCGATTGACTGACACGGTTAGCTTTATCAATATTACCACAATTGGGACAAGTTTGTGAAGTATGTTTAGGATTAACTCGGATTATTTTTCTGCCACGTTCGTTAGCTTTATTTTCAATAAATGTGCGAAGTTGACCAATAGCATTATCAAGTAATGCCTTATTTAATCCAGACTTTCTTTTTTTGCCATTTTGTTTATAGCCATCGCCGTCTTCTCTTTCTTTAGGTTTTGCGGCGGCTGTCATGTTTTTTAGTTTTAAATCTTCTAAAATAACTGATTGATATTCGCTGGTTATTTTATGGGCTAATTGAGCATTTCTCCCTTTTCGCTGACGAGCAATTTTCTCGTGAACACGAGCAAGTTTAGCGTAGGTTTTACGCTGATTATTAGAGTTATCTTTTTGCCTAGAAGCTTGGCGCTGTAATCGGTTAAGCCGCTTTTTCTGAATTTTTGCGTAGCGTTTAGCTTCTGATTGTCTTCCTAAATCATCGGTAAATATTGCCACAGCACCCATATCTAAACCAACACATTTATCGGATTCTTTATAGATCGTGTCGTCAGTTTCAACGGTTAACTGTAGATAATATCCCGTCGCTTTACGAGTAATTTTAGCCATTCGGGGAGCTTTCCCTTGCAATCGATCGAGTCCCCGTACTTTTAATAATCCTATCTTTGAAGAAACGATAACCCCGTTAGATTTAATTTTTATAGTTCCAGGTTGACCATTAACAAGAGTCTCCACTTTATCCCGTCTTCCTTTGAATCTGGGAATCCCCCGAATGCCTTTTTTAGCGGCATCATAAGCGGTTTTAATCACACTTTTAAAAAAGCCTTTTTTAAACTCTGTTTCAATTTCACCGATAAATTTTGCCGTATTTTCTCGAAAGTAAAAAGCAAGTTTCTTTCTGTTGAGATAATTAACAGCATCCTTGTCAATATTTTCGGCATTCATAAAACGACGGATAGGAATAGCATCTAAGGGAGTATATTCTTTTCCGTTGCTTGTCTTTTTAAAATATCCAATTTTGCAGCAAGGATTACCGATTAAAAGCTTTTTCTCTTTATCTTTTAGGGATTTAAACTCTTTTTCGTCGTAATGCCCAGAATAACTTAACTCCCATATTTCAGGGCTAAACTCATCAAATTTATGTTTTTTGCGATAATATCTTTGTTTTGATTCTTCCTTAAGTGCGATCGAAAGATTCCAGAGTAACTTACACGCAGCCAAAGACTGATCAATTTTGCTGACCTGTTCTTCGGTGGGATGAATTTTAAACTCTAGGACTTTCATGTTAGGCTCAAAAATCAAATACTTTTATACTAGCTTTAGTTTAGAGCTATGTCAAATAACAAATTCTGCATTCTAAGGGCAAGGCCCTTGACATCCTCACCGCCGTAAACGGACGGTGATTCCCAAACCTCACGATTTAGGTTTCTGCTTCTTTCCCTTGCGGGGTTCCGCACCTGCCTTAACAGAGTAAATCTGTTCTGGTCTT
>NZ_SFBY01000370.1:0-6751 GCF_007095505.1 Microcystis sp. M_QC_C_20170808_M3Col | reverse complement strand
TGTCAGACTTAAGCAATTAAGCGTTTTTCGCTATCTGCGTCAACCCCATTGACGCGACCACCCTAAAAAAGTGGCGTGGTGAGGAATCGCCGTCCGTTTTACGGCGGCGAGGATGTCAAATTCCTGAATTAGCCCTAGCAGCTCCACAATGGTTTGGTATTTCGGTAATTACCACTGACGTTGACGCTCCCCGCTCCCTGCTCCGGCGCTCATAGACAGTCTTAACCAGTAATTTACTGTGATAGCTGTCCCCCGCAAGAGCGCCTACCGGCCCTGGGAAATTAATTTGGCCAGAGGTCTGTGGAAAAAATTTCGTAAACCTCTTGACAAAAGCAGCGGGTTGTGTGTAATATAAATATCGTGTGAGGAGTATAAGTTCAGCATAAGAAAAACCTTTGGGGTCGAAACACGGCAAGACTCCCAGAGGTTTTTCTTTTTCACTTCCTTATTTGCTCAAAGTCAGCAATAAAATCAGGTTTTGCCCGATCGCTAGTTTTTTCTCAAGTTATCCCTTCTAGGTCTGTTTTTGCTTGCCAAGAGCAACAGTCCAAAATTTTTGCCGAAGAAACTGCACAAGAGAAGTGTAATTCCTCGTAAAATTGGGAATTAAGTACAAGGGCAATCCTATGGCAGATAAAAATAACGGTAACGGTGGCTTATTCGTCGTCGGGGTTTTAGTGGGCAGTGCGATCGGGGCAGTGGCGGGTTTATTAGTAGCGCCGAGATCTGGAAAAGAAACCCGTCGAATTCTGCAAAAATCCGCGCGGGCTTTGCCAGAATTAGCCGAAGATCTGACCACGACGGTGCAATTGCAGGCCGATCGCCTATCGGAATCGGCCCGGCGTAATTGGGATGATACTTTAATTAGATTAAAAGAGGCGGTGACAGCCGGAATCGAAGCTAGTCAAAGTCTAGCCACGGACAATCCTTTCCCCGACTCGGAAGAATCCCCCCAAGGCGATAATCATCCCTCGAATGAGCATTAAATGACCGAACCTATTTTCTGGCTAGGATGTTCTTTACTGCTAGTCGCCGTTAGTTTAACGGCGGTTTTCATCGCTGCTTTGCCTGCCCTGCAAGAGTTAGCCCGGGCTGCCCGCAGTGCCGAAAAATTGTTTGATACCCTCCATCGGGAATTTCCCCCGACTCTAGAAGCAATTCGCCTGACAGGGGCAGAAATCAGCGAATTAACCGAAAATATCGATGAAGGGGTTAAAAGTACCCGCCAAGTTGTCCAGGGAGTCGAGCGCAGTCTCGGTAGTGCTAAAGCTGGTCTTAGCAAGCTCGATCGTGGCAGCCGTCGCCTCTTGATCGGTTTTAAAGTCGCTTGGAATACTTGGAAACGCAGTTAAGCAGATGGGGAAGTGGGCGGCTTTTTTCAGTAAACAGTAATCAGTAACCAGTGAACTGAAAACTCACATCTGATAACTGATGACTGATGACTGATAACTGATAACTGGGTGACTAAAGTTGAGAATTCCCTTAAGATAAAGTAAATAAGTGTAAAGAAACTGAAAGTTAGCCTACACCCGTGCTTAAAAAATTCTCATTGTCTGGAAGTGCTATGCTCAATCGTTTTTGCCGAGGAATCTCGATCGCTCTTGTCATTGCTGTCATTAGCTGTCTGGGTTGGATTATCTCACCGGATCAAGCTCTAGCGGTGAATAATCCCGAATTACTGCCCAATCAAGCCACTCCGATCGTTGATTTAGCCAATTATCTACCCGCAAAACAGGAAGAAGCATTGATCCGAGATATCGAGACATTTCAAGGGGAAACGGGCTGGAAAATGCGAGTTTTAACCCAATATGACCGCAGCCCCGGCCGGGCAGTGATTAATTTCTGGGGATTGGATGATAAAAGTATTCTCTTAGTGGCCGATGGTCGGGGCGGTAATTTACTATCTTTTAGTATTGGCGATGCCGTCTATGAATTTTTACCCCGCACTTTTTGGATCGAATTACAGGCCCGTTTCGGTAATATGTATTTTGTCCGGGAAAATGGCGAGAATAATGCGATCGTACAATCTTTAGACACGGTAAAAGGCTGTTTAGTTAAAGGTGGTTGTGCGGTAGTCCCCGGCCTACCGAAGGAACAGTGGATTTTAACTTTAATTACCTCAATTGTCGGCGGTTTAGTCTTCGGTTTTGCCGGTATTCCTCGCAAAGAAGGACAGGTTTTCGCTTGGCAATGGGTTTTAATTGTCTCTCCCCTCTGGTTTATCCTCTTTGTTGCTTTTGGCATCGGACCGGTGGTTACTCGCACTGCTGAATTACTGCCCCTTTTCCGCAATTTAATCGGTTTTGCCCTCGGAGTTTTAGTCGCCTATCTTTCCCCTCGTTTTAATTCCCTCAACGCCTCAAAAACCTAAGAATTATGAGCTTTTCAGTGATCAGTAATCAGTAATCAGTAATCAGTAAACAGTGAAAAGAAAGTACCGAAGTTTTCACCTAAGCTGTATTGGATTTAAACTGCGTATTGGATATTTTAGTACAAATCCTCAAACTCCCGCTCCCTGCTCCCTTTTTCAGTGATCAGTAATCAGTAAACAGTAAACAGTGAAAAGAAAGTAGGGAGGTTTTCAGCTATAACTGATAGCTGACGGCAGCCCCTCATGGTTTGATCGATCTAGCTCTGTTACAATTAGAAACATTGTGGAGTGAGTGAGATAACGTTTATGTGGGTCAATACTCAAAGTGAGATTATTAGTAAGGTTTTGCCGCCAGCAGTACGTCTGTTCTTGCGATCACAAGTAGAACAGATAGAAGATTTAGAAATGCAGCTGCACGGTCATGATCGGCAAATTTTGCGCGGTTATATCCCTGGGGTATTTTTGGCCGTAGGAAAAGCGATTTATCAAGGTTTACATCTAGGTAAAGCGCAATTAAGAGGGGAAAATATTCGTCTTAATATCGGGCAGGTTTTACGAGGGAAACCCCTAAAAATTTTGGAACCTATTCGGGTTAGCGGTGAGGTGGAAATTAACGAGCAGGATTTAAATAATTCGATCGCCTCGACTATTTTAGTTAATGCTTTTGCGGATTTACTAATTTTTTCCCTAGAAAATAACGGAGTTGTTAACGCCAGAGAAATTATCTCACAACAGCGTTTTAACTGGAAAAATGTTCTCCTAAATCAGGGTTATTTCTGTCTTCTCGGCCATAGAGAAACAGGTGCAGAAGTAATTTTTAGTGCCGATATTGCCTTAGAAGATGCCCGCACTTTAGGGATTAGTCCCCGACAATGGCAAGGTTTAGCCCCAGATTTATCTGTTGATTTGCAACCTTTTACCGTCGATTTAGGCAAAGATGTGGAGATTAAATCTTTTATTCTCGACGATCAAACTCTTTTCTGTCAGGGAAGTTTTTTGATTTTACCTTAAAAATAAACGCAATGATTCCGGGGGGTTAACTTAGTTTAACCCCCCAATTATTACCCCGGATTCTGTGCGATTAAAATAATTGTTTGCATTAGTCCAACTAGAAGACCGAGAATACCCCCAAGATTAACAATTCCCTGTAATTCTTGTTTAACAATGCCTTGAATAGCATTTTCCAGATCGGCGGGGGAAGTGGCATTTACCCGATCGCGGATCACCTGATCGATGTTGAGAATCGGGATAATTTGGGCGACTAATTTCTCTAAATCTTCCTCTAAATAACGCTCTAAAATTAACGCTAACTCTTGACTAATTACCCCTAATGATGTAGTCATTGACACCGAGGATTGCAGACGATTAATAATTAAATTAGCGATTTGATCCCAGTCGATCGTTTGTCCAAAATCTTGCAGAAATTGTTCGCCACTTTCTTGAATATAAATTCGCACCGTATCCCTGGTGGTTTTACGCAATTGTCTGACGGTGGAGATAGGTAAATTTTGTAAAGAGATACTTTGTAACCAGTTTTTCAGACGATTACGCATCTCTAAAGATAGTAATAATTCTTTGATTCTGGTATTAGCTAAATCCTTTTCATCAAGGCAAAAAGTGCGTAAGCGGGCGAGGGCATTGCGTAAACCGAATAAATTGGCTACTACCCAATAGGTTCCACTGGTTTTTTCCCGAAATCCTTCATCGATAACTTGAATATTGCGATCGGTTAAAAAATCGATTAAAGCTAGACGGATAACATCCGCAGGTAGGACAGTTTCTAATAGCCAATCGGAGAATTGTCGGGCCTGTTGTTCACTGAGAGAAAATTCTAAGACTAGGCGATCAAAAATTTGATTGATCTGTTTTTCTAAAAAGTCCTGCCGTCGGGCTAAAACTTTTAGCAATCTCGCTAAAGATTCCCCGAATAAATCGTGAAGAATCGCCGCCAAAATCTCGGCTGTTTTTGCTTGCCGATCGCCTTTTATTTGTTTTAAAGCTAATTGTAACAGCCAGAGTATCGCCCCCTGTACCCTTTCGGTGTCGAGGAGTCGTTTAGCCAGTTTTTGTAATTCCTCGGGAGTTAACAGGGAACCCATGATCGTATCCGATACCCGCAGAGCTAATCGATCTTGATTGCGAGGAATTAGCCCCGGGGTGAAGGGAAGAGGACGCTTACCGATATAAATCGCTTTGTAGGGACGAAACAGCATTTTTATGGCTATATCGTTGGTGAAATAGCCAATAATTGCCCCCGCGATCGGCGGTAAGATCCATGTCCAAAGAGTAGCGAGATTCAATTTAGCAGCAAAAAATAAACGCAAATGTGAGTAAGTTATTTCTTTAAGACTAACACTCCCATCAGTCCTGCTAGGAGTGGATAGTGGACGGCACCGGAAAATCCCGACCGATAGCCTAATTTTACCTGTTCTCGGCCCTGGGGAAAGCGATCGATACTAGGACTAATATAAGCGTACTGGTCAGTTAAGCCGTAGCGCTCGGCGGCGGGAACGACGATATGATCGAGATA
Organism: Microcystis sp. M_QC_C_20170808_M3Col; assembly: GCF_007095505.1. Lineage (NCBI taxonomy): Bacteria > Bacillati > Cyanobacteriota > Cyanophyceae > Chroococcales > Microcystaceae > Microcystis > Microcystis sp. M_QC_C_20170808_M3Col. Next base: position 1,850 of record NZ_SFBY01000370.1, on the reverse strand, counting down.
CCAGTTTTGCAATAGTTTGGCCATGGTTTCGGTGGGTTGATGGAAGTCAAGAATCGCCGCTTTAGCACCCGGTTTCAGGACTCGGTATAATTCCCCCAGACATTGGGTAATATCGACCACATTGCGTAATCCATAGCCGATAGTGGCACAATCAAACCTAGAATCGGCAAAGGGTAAATTGAGGGCATCCCCTTCCATCCAGTGAATATTAGTGGCGCTAAAACGTTGACGGGCGATTTTTAATTGTTGTGGGGAAAAATCTAGTCCGATCACTTGGCCAGTTTTACCCACTTGTTTTGATAATAGATTAGTCAGGTCGCCGCTACCACAACAGATATCGAGGGCAAAATCCCCTTTTTTGGGTTGACACCATTTGACTGTCATTAATTTCCAGACGTGGTGTAATCCTAAACTTAATTCTTGATTGAGTCGGTCATATTCGGGAGCGATCTGATCAAAAATTGCTTGTATTTCCCTAGAGTTAAACCTATTTGGTATCTCTCTTGTGACGCTTCACGGGTAAGAATTACAGGTATTTTGGCTAATTCGCTCTAATCCATACTGGGTAATGATTTTGGGAAAGATACCAAATGGACTCTATAATACAGCACCAGAGAAAATCCCAGATGATGTTATGTCATTCTATCTTATCTGCGCTCACGGGGATAAGCTGTTGAGCATCTACAGCAGTTATCTTCATAGTGGGGAACAGTGACTTAGATTACACTTCATCTATCTGATCATCTCCCGGTCGCAGTTCGATCGAGAGGCCTTCCCGGGCGAGAATAGTTTCAGGGAAAATCTTTCTTACCTGTTCCCCAATGCAATCGAGAAAATCGTCATTATGGGCGGGATCGTGATGAAATAGAACTAACTGCTTAACTTGCGCTGTCTTAGCGATTTTGACTGCCTGCTGCCAAGTGGAATGACCCCAACCCACCTTAGAATACTTAGGATCGTTGTATTCCTCATCGGTGTAGGTAGCATCAATGATCATGACATCCGCTTGCCGAGCCAAAGCCAGAACGTTATCATCAAGGCGATCGGGAAAATGTTCGGTATCAGTAATATAAGCTGCCGATAAACCCTGCCAATTTACCCGATAACCCACCGCGTCTCCTGGATGATTTAAAGGACGGGTTTCGACGGTGACATTCCCACAGTGGAGGGTTTCGCCCATTTCTAGATCATAAAATTCTAAATCGGCCCGCATAATCTGCAAAGGCACGGGAAAATTAGGATGTAACATCTGATCTTGTAATTTTTGCTTGATGGTTGCCCCGTTGGGGGAGGGAACCCCATAGATTTTAAAAGTATTGCCCCTGATAAAACCAGGGATAAAAAAAGGAAAACCTTGAATATGATCCCAATGGGAGTGGGTGAAAAATAAATGGGCTTTCGCTGGACTTTCTGCCATCAAAGACTGTCCTAGGACGCGTAACCCCGTACCACCGTCAAAGATTAATCTTTCTCTACCGACTTGCATCTCCACACAGGAAGTATTACCACCATAACGAACGGTTTCCGAACCAGGACAGGGAATACTCCCCCGTACTCCCCAAAATTTGATCTGGAAGCGGTTGTCGGGCATATCAGAAGTTCCTCTACTTGTGCTGATGGGCTGATAGATCAGATTAGCATTCTCTGACAATTAAGGCGCTGACTTCATCCCTAAGATAAGCTGTTCGTAATTTCAGTAGATGGAAAAGTTTGGATTTAAGGCGATCGCCTTAATGTTTGGTATTGTTTGATACAAAAAGCTTCTCAAAAAATATTAAGAAAACTTATAACAAAACCAAGAAAAATCTGGTTGTGATTAACCAGAGGGTAAATAGATAGTATCAACAACT
>NZ_SFBY01000037.1:0-7212 GCF_007095505.1 Microcystis sp. M_QC_C_20170808_M3Col | reverse complement strand
ACGGGTCGGAAAGCGTAAGACTTCTGTTAAAGAAGCAGCATCCCGGGTCGCGTCAACCCCATTCAGCGACCATTCTAAAAAAGTGGCGTGGTGAGGAATCGCCGTCCGTTTTACGGCGGTGAGGATGTCAATTGCTATATATGTTGAACTCAGTGATGGAGGTATTACTGGTTTTCCTAGCGATCGCTTGTAGGGGTGTGGAAAGGCGATCGCTTGTAGGGGTGTGGAAAATAATGATAGAATGCACAAAGTGTAGATTTCAATGTGAAAGCGATTTATACAGAAAGCTTAGGAGTTAATTTATGCGAACAATTACCTTGCAAATTGACGATAGCATTAGTGAAAAATTTCTATGGTTACTTGATCGCTTCTCTAGAGACGAAATTAAAATTCTGGAACAATCAGATTATGTCAGTGATGACGAATATCTAAGGGGAATCGAAGGAATGATTCAAACTATTCAGGCAGCCCGTGATGAATCTATTGAACAGAGCTTAAGCTTAGATGAGTTAGATTGGTAATGTATAAAATAATCTTTATGACCCAATCTCAAAAAGATGCAAAAAAGATTGCTTCTAGTGGACTGAAGCCCAAGGTTCTTGAACTTATCAAAATAATTGAAGAAGACCCGTTTCAATACCCACCGGATTATGAGTTATTAAAAGGGGATATGAAAGGGTTAATTAGTCGTCGTATCAATAAACAGCATCGGCTAGTTTATGAAGTCTTTGAATCGGAGAAATTGATCAAAATTTATCGGATGTGGAGTCATTATGACTAGATCATTTTGATGCTGGAGAGCGATCTATTTTTAGGAGATAGAACGGAATGATCGCTTTTTGGGAAATATGGAAAGTGCGCTCTTTTTTTGGGAGATGTGGGAGTGCGATTATTTAGCTCCACAGCACTGGGCATCGTTGGGAAAATTATGGGAAACGGCATCTAGCCAGTTTTTTTCGTTCAGTTCATCCTCCGACATCAAAAGAATGACGCGCACAAACCGATCTTTTTCTTGGGGAATAGGATGATCAAGTTGAATTTGCCCTTGGGTATTGAGGATACCAGTGGTTTCAATCGCACGCATAGCAAAGCCTAAAGGGAGTGATTCGATTCTAATACCATTTTTCAAAAGTAATGGCAGAGATGGTTAATTTCCCTCACCCCCAACCCCTCTCCCTTTCTGGGAGAGGGGAGTAAGATACCTGCTACGAATAAAGAAAAATGGTATAACATTAAAGCAACCTTGAAAAGCGGTGATGGGCAAATACAGCGATCGCTATTCTCAGGCTCACTCTATTAGAATTCATCTTTTTATTGGTTATTGGTGCGCTTCCATATAGGCTCGGAGCAACTGATAACTGTTAACTGTTAACTGATTAGGGGAGACCGCACACAACACGAAAACCGTGTCCGTGGCGGAGAACATCGCTGTCGCCGCGATACGCGGAACGGCAAAGCCCGGGATAGGAGTCAAAAGCGCCGCCACGAAGTAATGATCCGTGCCTTAGATAACTATAATCACCCCATGCAATGCTGCCATTTTCTTTAATATTGTCTGATTTGGTTGCATAACTTTCATGATATTGATCAGCACACCATTCCCAAACATTGCCGTGCATATCATAGATTCCCCAGGGATTAGGTCGCTTTTCCCCAACAGGATGGGTTACATTATCTGAATTACCACTAAACCAGGCATAATCTCCTAATTGATTTTCATCATCGCCAAAACTAAATCGGGTTTCTGTACCAGCGCGACAGGCATATTCCCATTCTGCTTCTGTTGGCAAACGGTAGTTTTTTCCCGTTAACTTGCTCAGTTGTTTACAAAAGACTTTAGCCTCATTCTGACTAACAGATTTTACTGGGTTCTGGGGATTTCTTGGAAACATTAAACTAGCTTTTCCCATCACCGCTTCATACTGTGCTTGGGTGATAGGATATTTGCCTATTTGAAATGCTGGCACAATTACTTCATGTATCGGTTTTTCCTCTTCACGCTCATTAGAACCCATATTAAATTTACGGGCGGTTATATGCACCATTTCTAGGTTAAAGTCTGGAGGTAATGAGGTAATATTTTGGCGAATTTGTTGTGGTTGAATAGGCTCATTAGCTGGCCGAATTACCTTGGGTGATACTTGTAATAATTTATCAACATTTAACGCCGCAAAGCTAAATTTAGAGTTAGCTGCCGATTTTTCATGACCGTAAGCTATTAAATCTTTCAGCTTACTATAACTACCCCAATAGCGAATCGACTCCTCTTCATTTGCTGGACTCAACCATCCCCGTACAATTTTTTCTAGTTTTGCTAAAATTTGCTTATCATTTTCTAAATCTGACAATAACAATGGCCATTTTAAACTAATGGCAGTAAATTTGCCTAACTGTTCAAAAGTTAGAGAAGGATATAACAAATTATTATCCTCGTCTCGCTCCTCAAAAAATAAACCAGTTTCATTAGCGATATAAACCTTCAGACGAAAGACATTGATAAAGTGTTTAATCCGTCGCGGATTGTAATCCAATGCGGGAGCTACCATCATAATGACATTCCGCACTGTTGGGGAATCTTTATCAAAATTTTTGACTTGAATCGCTTCTAATCGCTTAATTACGGCTGCTTGTGCTTTCTCTTTTTCGGTTTGTTCGGATTCTATTAAAGGATTATCTAGAGACGAGTTGTTTAAATCACTTGTCTGATTACTTGTTGCGGAAGTGAGATACTTTTGCGAATTTTTCTCCGGGGTAAAGCTAACTTAAACATACCCCAGAATGACTGAAAAAATTTAGAAGAGGATTTATCTGGCTGTAAATTGGAAGGAGTTGAAGTAGCAAGCTGAGTCAAAAAATGCTTCAAATCTGACCGGGATGGTTGGGGAACTAAAAAGGGAAGCTGGACAAACTTTTCAATGAAAGTATAACCATAAGCCAACCCTTTATTAGAACTACGTCTCGCTAAAATATCAGGATCAATTTCTGTGGTTTCCGACGGTAAATACTTGAGAATGTTTTCGTATTTTACCGCTAAACTAGCGGCTACTTTTTCTCTGTCCATTCCTAAAATAAACACCACTGACGGATCATCAGCAATCATCAAATTAATCGCTTGCATCAAGTCTGCTGATTTTGGATGTTCACAGCGATCTAAATCGTCAATAAATACATATACTCGATCATTGCCAATATAAGCATCAACAATTTTAGCAAAATCTTCATGAAATTCTTCTACAAATGCCGATTGTTTTTTATAATCTGGGGCTTCTATGTATTTAATTAGGTTGTTTTTGGGGTTTTGAAGTAACCTTTGAAAATTTCTCGATAAACTCTTAATACCAGCGAAAATTCCTGCTCCTGATAAGGTAAACCCGACCGCAGTAAATAATAATTTAAAAACTGAATTAATTTTGCTCCAAAAAACATCTTGAGAGGTTGTTGCTCCGATTAATTCGTTAATTCCTTCAACTCCATAACCGATTAAAATAAAGGGAATGGCAATTGAGGCACAAATCACAAAAATTATTACTGGTAAAGCTTTAATTAATTCAAATAAGCCTTTTTCTAAGTTAAAACGCAATAATTGTAACTTAAAATGTCCTAGGATAACTCGAGGTAAATCTCGCCAATTTTTGGGCGTAGAAATCTGCTTAATAAAAGACAGCGCAAAAGCCGCCCATACCGACTCCGCTTTATCGTGTCGCCAAGCATTAAACCAAACTGTCCGACCTCCCTTTTTTCGTAAATATTCCTCTAACATTTTCATAAAAGAAGACTTGCCACTACCCCACTCTCCCTCAACCGATAAAGTTAGGGGTGGTTGTGTCTGCTCATGCAACAAAAATTCAGCGATCGCTATTACATAAGGCTCAAATCCGAGAGCATCATTATTAGTAGCTTGATCGCTGACGCTAGTATTGCGGATAGATTCAGGAGAATCGGACATGGTAGTTATTTTTAGGTGACAGAGAACGGAGAAGAAAATAGATTACCTTATCAATCCGAGAAACGCGATATATAACCTCCTGTGCAACAAAAAAAGCAACGAAGAAAAGACATTTTCATAATATTATCTAAACCCTATAGGTTCTGTCAAGTAGGGGATAGAGGATTTAACTTAGTGTCTATAGAGTTATTGGGGTTTAGTTTTACTAGGAATCAGAATTAATGACCAGTAGGTGACAGCCTCTGGATCGATTTCGGTAATCGCAATAATTTGCTGATTGGGTAAGGTTGCTCGTTCGATGTAGAGGGCGCGTTCTAATAAACCTAATTCCTGGAGAATATTGCGAACTTTAGTGAAATGTCTGCCTAATTTAATAATCGCCGCTGCATCGATAAATGCTAGGCGATCCCGCAATATTTCCGCCTCTAAAGTAGCCGGCATGATACTAAATACGTCATTTCGATAAGTAATAGGTACACCCAGCATTGCTGCACTTGCCATCACTGAAGAAATGCCCGGCACGACTTCAATTGAAAAGCGATCGCACAAGCGATTAAAGATATACATAAATGTGCCATACAACATCGGATCGCCCACACATAGCACCGCCACATCTCGACCTAAGTTTAAATGTTCGGCGATGTTTTCGGCAGCAATATCATAATGAGGTTGAGAACTGCGCTCGACACTAAAAGGCAAAGGCATGGGAATTTCTATCTGCTCGGGACGGATAAAATCCGACACAATTGCCCGTGCCAAAACTTTGCCACTTTCTAAGGTAGGATAAGCAATTACCGGAACAGTTGTGAGAATGCGGTGTGCTTTTATTGTCAACAATTCGGGATCACCAGGCCCGATTCCTAATCCATAAAGTTTGCCTAATTCATTCATAATTCGTTCTCTTTTGCTAAAGCATTGACTGCTGCTGCTGCGATTGCGCTGCCTCCCCTACGTCCGTGCAGGGTAATAAATGGCACGCCACGACTATTAGTTGCTAATTCTATTTTCGACTCTGCCGCTCCCACAAATCCCACGGGAAAGCCTAAAATCAAAGCTGGTTTATCTACATTTTGATCGAGCAATTCTAGTAGGCGAAAAAGTGCGGTTGGTGCATTACCAATGGCTACCACCGCTCCAGCTAAATGAGGTCGCCAAAGTTCTAAAGCGGCAGCGGAGCGGGTATTATTAATTTGCCGTGCTAACTCGGTCACTTCTGGATGATTGAGGGTACAAATAATCGGATTATTTTTAGGTAAACGCGCTTTGGTAATGCCATTAGCGACCATTTGAGAATCACAGAGAATTGCTGCACCCCCAGCGAGGGCATTTCGTCCGATTTTAACCGCGTCCGGTGATGCTTCTAAATCTTCTGTTATGTCTGTCATCCCGCAGGAATGAATTAGACGAACCGCCACATGAGCTAAATCATCGGGGAGATTTTTCCAGTTAGTTTCAGCCCGAATAATAGCAAAAGATTTGCGGTAAATTTCCTCACCATTCTTAATGTATTCCATTCTATTCATCTAAATTTTTCGATTTTTGGGAGCTTAAAATTTGGGCTATGAGCGGGGGAATCTTGGCAAATTCTCCCTCAAATATGGGTGTTTCTAAGAATTTTTGACTATCACCCACATAGACTTGATAAGCTTCCAGTATTTGGCCATTTTCCTCGATGGTAGTTCCTAAAAGGGTAATTTCGGCTGGACCCGGTTGAGCGCAGGATTTAGCACAACCTGTCAAATGAATATTAACAGGAGAATTGCAGGTTAAGCGTTCTTTCAAATAATCTGCTAGGAGAGAAGCGTGAATTTGAGTTGCAGTGGCTGCTGCTGCACAACCGGGTTTACCGCTACAGGCAACTATTCCCCCATCCCATCCGGGAGAAGCGGATAATCCTAAGGATGCCAGTTTTGGCAACAATTCTGAGACTTTTTCATCGGGAATATCGGGTAATATAACAGTCTGCCAAGGGGTTAATCGTAACTGACCACTGCCAAAAGTTTCTGATAGTGCCGCTAATCCCCATAGTTGATTAGCCGTCAATTGTCCTAATCTTAATGATAGACCAATATAAGATAATCCAGGTTGCTTTTGAGGATGAATTCCCAGATGAAAATAGGGTTGAGTAGAATGGGCAGCTTGCCAGTATTTTTGCTGGTGTATTATGCCGGTAGAAGTCCGATGTAATTGGGAGTTAACTTGTTCGAGATATTTTGCTAATCCCCAATCTTTTAGCAGGTGTTTCATCCGAGGTTTTTTCCCCTTGATATTAGGGTTTTGTTGAACATAATCGACATAAACCTTTACCAGTGCTTTGACCACAGCTAAACAGTTTTCTGGCTCAATTAATAAGTCCGTGTCATATAATTGTTTATCTCCTGCGAGTGCTAATCGAAAGCAAACAAGAGAAGTTAAATTTGTCGGATTATTGACGGCAATTGCCGATAGCTGAATCTCGTTATAGCGGTGTTGCCAGGCCATAGTTGAACCAGTACCAATTCCCACTGCACCACCGCCATCGATCCCGATACTAAATTTAGGACTTAGTTCGGCAATTGATGGATAATTTTGGATAAAATTATCTAATTCTTGGACTAATGGACGAGTATCGATCGATTCTTGGCAGTCAATTCCGGCAGTGGGACTAGACATGATGTTACGCAGATGATCGATACTGGGATTATGGGCAGCTAACCCTAATTTTTGCAGGGTTTGAAATTCTTCTAAACTGGGGGATTTTTGCAGTCCGCGAATTTGCAGATTTGCCCGATTGGTAACTTGTATTGTCGTCTGCCATTGTTCGAGCCAAGTGGCGATCGCTTTTCCCTGTGGAGAATTGAGCCATCCACCGGGGGTGCGGAGACGAATTAAAAACCCATCCTGGGCAGCAGTTCCATAAAATAAACCGGGACAAGCATTTGCTTCAACTAACCAATTCACCGTTGTTTGTTCTCCATGCGACGCAGAGAAGTAGTTAGAAAATTAGTTGTCTATACTACCGATCAAAAGCTTGTAATTGGTATTCTGACTCGCAAGGAAAAAGGGAAGATGTACTCTTTTTACTTTTTACTTGATTACAGTTGCGGCACAGTACCAGAATTGCACTGGACTTTCCCAAAGACAAGTTTAAGGATTATACCACGTTTTCGGTTGAAACTCAGTATCGTTAAGAATCGCTACATTTTCACCCCTTTGTGCCAAGACAAATAAACCTTGACGATAAGCATATTTATCCGCTCCTTCTTCGATTTCAATGCCTGCTACTG
>NZ_SFBY01000369.1:0-2516 GCF_007095505.1 Microcystis sp. M_QC_C_20170808_M3Col | reverse complement strand
TCTGTAGAGCGACCATAAGACCAGAACAGAGTAAATCTGTTAAGGCAGGTGCGAAACCCCGCAAGGGAAAGAAGCAGAAACCTAAATCGTGAGGTTTGGGAATCACCGTCCGTTTACGGTGGTGAGGATGTCAAAAGAGCATTGTCTAACCAACATTATAGCTAACTTGAAAAAGGTGCGTTACACGCGCGTTTTCGCACCCCACAAGAGCGGCGATCGCACTTAGACTCACAGCTTCAATCAATGTGCAGGGTGCGTTCCCCAAAATCGATCGGTGGAGCAGTAGGAGTCAGATTAGGGAACGCACCCTACGGCTACAGAAAAAGTTATCATCTGATAGAATAGAATAGAATAGAGGGAGTAGTGTTACTTAGTCATTATATTATTAATGATCTCGATTAATGTATAACTTATCTCAAGTTCAAAAGATAGCTGAGTTTTTAAAGCAGCATCCGGGGAAAAATTTAATGCAAGACAAATTGCAGAAGCGATTGTTGCAAAGTATCCCGAAGACTATAAGGAAAAGCGAAATAATGAAAGATTTCCCAGCGATAGAGCTTTTATTTCTCAGGTTGTCGCTGAAATTGGCTCAAATAAGGATAGTCTTATCAAGAAAGAACCACATATTTGCTGCCAGGATAAACCTCGTCCAAGAATTTACTGGTATGATCCTGAAAAATTGATTGATCAAGATTCTCCCTACTTTACTGTCTCTCAAAATAATAACGAAGATAGTGAGTTAGAAGAAGAAATTTCTGTGCAATCTGTTCCGTCCACAAAAGTTTTATCAGAACTAGAACTTTATCCATTTTTAATTGATTTTCTCAAAATAGAATACAAGCTTTATTGTCAAAGAATTGATGAGAAACGCTCTAAGAATCAACGGGGAGCAGGAGGAAATCAATGGTTACATCCTGATATTGTGGCAATGCAGGCAATTGATAAGGAATGGCATGAGTTGGTCAGAACTTGCGTTCAAGAAGGAGAAGGAAGAAGAGTCAGGCTCTGGTCTTTTGAGGTTAAAAAGGAACTGAATAGCTCTAATATTAGAAGTAGCTTTTTTCAAGCAGTTAGTAATTCTAGTTGGGCTAATGAAGGATATTTAGTCACAACTTCTATAACTGATAATATTGAACAAGAACTGCGTATGTTGTCTGCACTTCATGGAATTGGAGTCATTATTCTAGATACGGAAAACCCTTCTGAAAGTGAGATATTTTTACCAGCAAAATCTAGGGCAGAAATTGACTGGCAATCAGTGAATCGTATTGTGGTTGAAAATGATGATTTTAAAGATTATATTGAGCTAGTTTCAACTTATTACCAAACTGGAAGAATTAGAAGTCGGGATTGGAATAAAATTTGATAGATTTTCATAATCCCCGACGTTGGTGATTAAAACCCTTAACCGTTTGTTCGGATATCTCCTAGGGTACTGCAAACAATCTACTTTAAGGAGACTTATCACAGAAGCCTTCTGTGTGAAAACGAGGTCTATACTGATGGAATATCCGCAAAATAGCCCTAAAAGTCTTGCTCGATAAGCATTTCACGATTCCATAAGCAAAAATTATCACACAAAGTCGAGAAGAGCCAGATTCTTAGATATGACTGCACTTTGTCACAAAATTTTACTATTATTTTGACACTCTTAATGGTTAGAAGGTAAACAGCGATCGCCCTATCTCAAATTAGAAAAAAGCGATCCTAAAACCGAATAAATTCAGTAACAATCAGTAGTGAAAAAATTCAACCAGGCGATCAGCCACTATCATTGCTAATCGTTCGTCAAGACTGCCAATTTTGGCAACAATTCGGATTTTGTCAATCGCCCTAATTTGGTCTAAAGCGATACTACCTCGCACATTTTCTTGGTCAATTGTGATTCTAGTTGGGTAATTTTTGACATTACTGGTGATTGGTGCAATAACGATTGTTCTTAATCGAACATTAATCTCACTAGGAGAAACAACAACACAAGGCCGAGTTTTTTGCAGTTCAGACCCCCTAGTTGGATCGAGTGCCACCAACAGGATGGCAAATCTTTCTACCATTGATTTTCTCGCTCAAACTCGTTTTCTACCCCCAACCAATCCTGTAAATCGGCTTCAAGAGGAGCATCATCAAATAACTCAGACCAACCTTCCCTCACCTTCTTTTTAGCACTCAGAATAATCATTTTACCATCAACTATCGCCTCAACTTCATCTGTGAATTCACACTGTTCCATGATTGCTTGAGGAATTGTAATTGCTTGGGAATCACCGATTTGTACGATTTTCAGCAACATTTTGACGACCAGATAAACATAGGATAATTATATCAATCTATACCGATCAGAGGGAGATCGCCTCTCCCTATTTTTTCAGAAAAGCGATCGCCTGATTAAAGGTGATCAAGTTATCGAAAATTTGGGTTAAAACCCCGTCGTTTTACGACGGCTTTAAGCTACAATGGAAAAAGCGATAACCAAGCTAAAAACTGAACCTTGACCACAGATAGTAGGGGGTTTCGTT
>NZ_SFBY01000368.1:0-4197 GCF_007095505.1 Microcystis sp. M_QC_C_20170808_M3Col | reverse complement strand
CGAAACCAATAGGCTTTTTCCATGGGGAGCATTTTAGCATATATTCCGTAAATGTGCTAGTATTTAACAGTAAAGCCGTCGTGAAACGACGGGGTTTCAGACCCAAAATTTTCGATGAAAAAAGTAGTTGTTATTTTAATTCTGTTTTTTCTGGGGGAACAAATATCAATAAAATCACCAATTTCTGGCAATAAAACTCTCAATAATTTAGCCGTAGCTAACAACAATAATCGTCCTAATCCCCAGAAAAAACCTAGTCCTTCTCCACAATTTCGCTGCGATGGTAGAACTCACTGTTCGCAGATGACATCCTGTGCAGAAGCGACTTTTTTCTTGAGAAATTGCCCCAATGTCAAAATGGATGGAGACGGTGATGGAGTTCCCTGTGAAAGTCAATGGTGTGGTCAAAAATCCTCAGAAAAATGTTTGAAAAGTTCTCAAAATAACTAATTTGGTTTCCTCACCCCAATTCTCTCATTTAAAGAATCGGGGTAAAAACAATCAAGAAGCAGTAATCACGGGAGAATTAAGATATTGATAATTCCAGTCCGATTGTTGCCAAACGCGACCATCAAGGGCAATTTGTTCGATTAAACTAGCTAATCGTAAAGCTTTTAAAGCTTGTTCCCCACCGACGGAAGGTTGGTCTCCACCGCGCACACAATGAACAAAATGTTCTAATTCCGCGTGTAGAGGTTCAATATTGCTAGTATAAACCTTTTCAATTAAACCATCTTGACGGTAGAGAACTTGACCGTAATCGGTGCTATAGTTAGCGGTGGTTTGCCGGTGAATGAGGATTTCATTGTTGAGAAAATCCGCTTCCGTGAGAGAATTTTTACAGTGGGCTGCTAAACGGCGAATCTTGCGATGAGTCACCTTACTAGCGGTTAAATTAGCCACCACTCCATTACTAAAACCAAGGGTGGCAGTGACATAATCGAGATAACCGGAATCAGTGGCAGCGCGACTACCACTAGCGGTTAATTTCACCACAGGAGCGGCGACTAATTCTAAAATTAAATCTATATCATGGATCATTAAATCTAACACCACCGACACATCATTAGCGCGCTGGGAATAGGGACTCATGCGATGGGATTCAATCGCTAGAATCTCCTCGGTTTTCAAGACCTTCGATAACTCTTGGAAAGCGGGATTAAAACGCTCGATATGACCCACTTGCAGAATACAATCGTGATCGGCTGCCGCATTGACTAAAGATTCCGCTTCACTAATACTAGCGGCGATCGGTTTCTCGATCAAGGTATGTACTCCCCCTTGCAGACAGTCCATCCCGACTCGATGGTGTAACCGCGTGGGGACAGCGATACAAACCGCATCTACCCTAGGTAAGAGATCTAAATAATTTTCAAAAAAACGGACTCGGTATTTACTGGCAGTTTCCAGTCCCTTTTCGACGTTGACATCGGCCACCCCGACGAATTCCACGTCTTTTAATAAACTCAGGATGCGACTATGGTGTTGTCCCATGTTACCGACCCCGATAACCCCGACTTTAATCGGTTTGAGTTGATTTCTGTTACCCGGAAAGTTTGCTGGTTGATTGGACATGAATTTTAGACTCCTGTGTTCACACTCCTCACACCACTTGATTAAATTAATCAAGCTGATTTTGTCGATTAATTACCAAGATGGTATCATGGTTATCCAGATTCTGACACGATGTCGGTGTCAATGGCAGTTCTGAGAAGATTTTCTGATTTCACCTGCGGGTTTTCACTCCTAAATGCTTATCAAAACATCGTCCCTTAGTAGCGAGGACTACATTCAGCTAAATTTTAACTATGGACAATGCAACAGATTTTAACTCCTTACGGGGATTAAGTGTTTTTTTGCTAGGAATGATGGGGGCCGGCAAATCCACCCTGGGAGAGTTGCTTTCCCGACGGTTACAATATCGTTTTTTTGATACAGATATATTAATAGAAAGGGTCGCGGGAAAGAAAATCAGGGAAATTTTTGCCGACGAGGGAGAAGCGACTTTTCGGGAGTTAGAAACCCAAGTTTTGGCCGAATTATCCTCTCTGACTAAAACTGTGATTGCTACCGGGGGAGGGATGGTTTTAAAACCGATAAATTGGAGTTATCTTCGTCACGGTTTAATGATTTGGTTAGATGTTCCTCTCGAAGTCTTGGTTAAACGTTTAAAACAAGATACCTCTCGTCCCTTGCTTGAGTCCACTGATTTAGAAAGTAAACTGGAATTATTATTAGAACAAAGACGAGGACTTTATGCAGAAGCAGATCTTCGGATTGTTGTTTCTGACCTAGATACAGCTGCTGATATCGTTGAGAAAATTTTAACAGCAATACCGACGGTGATTAAAGATTTTCATCCAGAAAGGAATAATAACTAATGACAGCAGCTTCAATTTTTGATTTACCCGAACTAATTCCTGACCGAGAAATTCTGGAAATTTTGGCCCAAAGTCAGGCTATTCGTCTGGAAAGAATTATTTCCACTGGTCAAACCACTCCCATCGGTCAATGGTACGATCAATCTGACTTTGAATGGGTGATTTTATTACAGGGTTTTGCCGAGATTAGTTATGAGGATGGCAGCCAAGTTCATCTGCAAGCAGGGGATTATCTACTGATTCCTCCTCACCAAAAACATCGCGTCGAATTGACTAGCAATAATCCCCCTTGTATTTGGTTAGCTGTCTATTATCGCTAGGAAACTATAGTTTCTAACTATTGCCAGCGATTGAATAAATCGGTTAAAACGATATTAGAAAACAAAAAACCTTCAGGGTCGCTTAATCTGACCCTGCTATCCCCCTCAATTATTACTAAATTACGCTGCTTATGCGGCTCTAAGACCTCTAAAATTGCTTTTTTGATTTCCGAACCAAAATTAGCTTCAATGGCGGGTAAACTCACCCCTTCCGCTAACCTTAACCCTAGCATTAAGGTTTCGAGAAGATCATCAATCAAACTATTTTTCTCCACCTCGATTCGGCAGCCTTCTTTTACCCAAGCGAAATAGTCGCGACTTTTGCGCGGACGGGTAAAACGTTGTTGATGGAGATAACTAGCGGCCCCCATACCAAAGCCGTAATAGGGACGATTTTCCCAGTAAACTCGATTATGTCGGCATTGATAACCCGGTTTAGCATAGTTAGAAATCTCGTAATGTTGATAACTGGCTAAAGCTAGTTTTTCACCGGCTAAAACATACATTTTTGCCGTGGTTTCATCATCGGGTAAGGGTTTTTTCCCCGGTTGATACTGTTTACCGAAAGGAGTAACCGCTTCTAAGACCAAATCGTAACAGGAAAGATGGGCCGGTTGCAGTTCGATCGCTTTTTCTAGGGAATTTTCCCAATCTGTGAGGGTTTGTTGTGGCAATCCCGAAATCAAATCCAAACTATAGTTAACTATTCCCAATCCCTGAATTAATTCCACTGCATGATAGATATCCTTAACGGTATGCGATCGACCAGAAACCTGTAATAATGGTTCTTGAAAAGCCTGTACTCCTAAACTAACCCGATTGACTCCCGCGCTAAGATAACCCTGTAATTGTTCTAAACTAAAGGTAGCCGGATCAATCTCCATAGAAATCTCTATATCAGCTGCAAAATCAAACTTTTTGGCTAAAGTATCCAGAATTGCCCCTAATAATTCCACCGGTAACAGGGAAGGAGTCCCCCCCCCAAAAAAAATTGTTTCTAGGGGTTTCCCGGTCCCCTGACTAAGGCTAATTTCTTCTTGTAATATTTCCCCATACTCCACCACAGGGGGAAAAGTCGCCGGATTGGTGCGATTACCGACGACAAAAATCGGGAAATCACAGTAAAAACAGCGCCGACGACAAAAGGGAATATGAATATAAACCGAGGTTACGGGGTGAAAATAGGGCATTACAGCAGTTATCAGTGAACAGTAATCAGTAATCAGTGAACTCATACAGCCTTTCTCGTCAAGGTGAGGTACAGACTAACCCTTGCTAATCAAGTATTTTAGATGCAAGAACGAACCTCATCTATCTGAGAAACGCTGTAACTCGTATCTGATGACTACTCGCAGCTAGAAATCCGTTAGACCATATCATACTTTGTGCTTTTTGTCAAAAAAACTTTTTCTTTGCAATAAAACTACACAAAAAAAAGATCATCGTTGTGGGTTAAATTGACTCATTTACCCGTTTTAATGAGGATTACCTTCTAG